>JAIPGP010000014.1 GCA_021735645.1 Candidatus Cloacimonadota bacterium | reverse complement strand
CTTGATGAATTTGATGTTATTGAATGTTTTGAACAGCAGGGAAGAGAATTACGCTGGGGAGAAATGACAAAAAAGCAAATCGAACTCTATCATGCAATGGGAGTCAATCCACCATCGTTACAATAGGCGGGAATGCAGGGTGTAAACATATTTCAATTGGGTAAATTTGATATTTCTAATACCTAAATACTGCGCCCAAACGTCAATAATAGAGGAAGTTATGAGAATATTTACATTTTTATTTGATTTGTCTGCATTATTAACCTTGAATCATCTTAAAAATATAATGTAAGATTCTTTACCACAGAGGTAGAGATAACTCAGAGGAATGTAATGTAAAAAACAAAGGCGAGCCAATCCCGATGTATCGGCTACTGACTTAGCTGGAATTTTTTTCTTCTTCACATCGTGCTGATATTTTAACCATTTCAGTTCCAGTGCGTTTTTTGAGCCTGCCTTAGTATTTCTTAACGTAGTCCCAGTAAAGTTTTAATAAATTCGTCGCCCTTTATAACTCCATAATAGCCCTTTTCCACTGAGAATTCATTATACTCTTTAACTTTATCCGCAGACAGAGTGGGATTATAGATAATGAAGGGCACGGCATCGTGTGTATGGGTTCGTAATTCGCAGGGAGTAGCATGATCGGGAAGCAGGGCAATTGTCACAGGAGTCATCATTTTCCCGGTATGCTTCATAATATACTTAACCAGCCTGTGATCCAGATATTCCAGGGCTGTGATTTTTTTATCAATATTACCTTCATGCCCGGCTTCATCGGTGGCTTCCACATGCAAAAACACCAGATCATGATTAGCAAGAGCAGCAATGGCAGCTTCAGCTTTGCCCTCATAATTAGTATCAATAAGACCAGTAGCGCCTTCCACCTCAATCACGTCCATGCCGGCATAAATGCCTAATCCTTTGATGATATCCACTGCGGAAATCGCTGCCCCTTTTATCTTATATTTCTCCTGAAGTGTCCGCATTGCAGGCTTATATCCAGATGACCAGAACCAGGCAGAATTAGCCGGGTCTTTTCCCTGCTTTATTCTTTGCTGATTAACCGGATGTTCTACCAGTATTTTCTGAGAATCACATATCAGCTTATTTAAAAGCTCAGCTGTTTCTTCACCCGCTTTACTGGCAGGTGTTATCAGCACATCCCGCCAGGGTGTGCCCGGCACATCGTGCGGTGGTGTAAAGTTCAGGTCATTATTGCCGTTTTTCACTACCAGCAGATGCCTGAAACTCACTCCTTTATAGAAACGCACTCTATCTGTGGCTAAGCTTTTGTTCAATGCATCTATTAGTTGATGAGATTCGGCTGTACTGATATGTCCCGCAGAATGATTTTTTATTTTATCATCTTCAATACAGAGCAGGTTGCATCTCATTGCCAGATCGCCTTCTTCAATGGTTACGCCTATACTGGCACCTTCTAGAACACCTCGTCCCTGATATACCTTGTGCACATCATAGCCCAGAACTGCCAGATTTGCCACTTCACTGCCCGGAGGCATATCTGCTGGCACTGTAACCAGTTGTCCGGTTCTGCCCAGTTTACATAGTTTGTCTATATTGGGAATGTCCGCCAGCATCAAAGGAGTTTTATTTTCTCTGGACTGAATGGGCAGGTCTGCCATGCCATCGCCAAGTATGATTATATATTTCATGAATAATTCCTTATCAGGTAATCTTTAAAGAAGTCATATTCATTTTTCAAGTGATCATAAGATTCTTCCTTTTCTTCCAGTCCCACTAAGCTGGGGGGGAGAGCAGGATCAATTTTCAGGATTTCCTGTATCTGCTGCGGAAATTTCGCCGGGTGCGCAGTTTCCAAAGATACGCATAACTGCTCAGGAGTATTCTGCCCAGGATTTTCAGTCAGATATTTTTTCAGACCATACCATCCCACTGAACCATGCGGTTCAAGCAGCAGTTTATGTTCTTCATAAGCTCTGGCAATCATTTTTTTTGTTTCTGAATCACTGATGCTCACTGTGAATACTTCCTGGCGGATTTTTTCCATATCAGGTGCTTTATTTATATGCCCTTTCTCGTCCATCACTCCGCCATACAGAGCTACAAATCTGGATAGATTACTGGGATGTCCCACGTTCATGGCACTGGAAAGACAATTCTTGGAGGGTTCTATTTTATTGTAATGCCCGGTATGAACGAAATCAGGAAATTCATCATTTTCGTTGCAGGCGATCACGAATTTCTCTACCGGCAAGCCCATCTTCCAGGCGATCATTCCACCCATCATATCCCCGAAATTTCCCGATGGAACAGAAAAGATTGCTTTATCTTCTGCTCCATTACTCAATCTGGCATAAGCATAGAAGTAATAGACAATCTGAGGTAATATTCTGCCAATATTAATGGAATTTGCAGAAGATAGATGCAGAAAATCCAGATCAGGATCAGCAAATGCCCGTTTCACCAGATACTGGCAATCATCAAACTTGGCATCCAGACCGACTATCTGCACATTTTTTCCTAAGGTGGTCATCTGTTTTCGCTGTCTGTCTGTAACTTCTTTTTCCGGAAAAAGTACTACGCATTCTATATTATCAAGTCCATAAAAAGCATTAGCAATCGCACTGCCTGTATCTCCCGATGTTGCTGTGAGTATCAGCAGTTCCCGCTTCTCCTTATCAAGGTAATACTGCATCAATCTGCCCATCATCCGGGCTGCAAAATCCTTGAAGGATGCCGTGGGTCCCTGATCCAGACGCATCACGTATTTCCGCTCATATACATGTTCCAGCGGTACTTCATAATTATAAGCATCCTTTGTGATGGCAAGCAGTTCTACATCAGATATCTGACCCTGCAGAAAATGACGTGTTACCTGATAAGCGATCTCATAATATTCCAGTTCAGAAAACTTCCTGATCAGCTCTGCTGGAATTACAGGTATTTCCTTTGGCATATAAAGTCCGCCATCCGGTGCGATTCCCTTAAGTAACGCCTCCCTGAAGCCAACCTCTGCTGCCCTTAAATTTGTTGAGTAATATTTTACCGGTTTTATCATCTCTAAATTCCCTTTTTTATTTTTCGATTCACGACTCACGACTCACTTCTGCCCTAATACACTCAGACAATCTTTTCACTGCCTCAGTGAGTTGCGCCTTGCTCGCATAAGAAAAGTTTATCCGCATGGCATTTGTGGCTGGATTCTCTCCATAAAACACCTCTCCAGGTACAAATGCAACCTTATATTTGATCGCCTCATAAAACAGCTTATTGGTATCAATTCCCGCCGGAACTGTTACCCATAAAAAAAGACCGCCCTGTGGCTTTGTCCATTTCACTCCCAGTTCGGGCGGAAAATACTGCTTCATTGTTTCCAGAAATACATCCAGCTTCTCGCCATAATACTTGCGACATTTCTCCATATGGGCTTCCAGACCCATCTCTGTAAGAAATTCAGTACACATATCCTGATTATATTTGGGTGTGTTCAATACATTGCCCTCTTTGATATTGATCATTCTGCCGATCACATCTGTCGGGCCAATATTAAATCCTACCCTGATCCCGGGACAGAATATCTTGGAGAAAGTATATAAACCGATCACATTTGTCCCTTCTCTTTTTTGGTCCAGAGAAAATATCGATGGTATGCTTTTCCCGGAATATCTCAGATCACGATAAGGACTGTCTTCCACGATAGGTACATCAAATTCGTAGCTGAGATCAAGTAATATCTCCCGCTTGCGTAAACTCGTGGTTATCCCGGTAGGATTTTGAAAATCCGGTATTACATAGATGAATTTCGGCTTTTTACCTTCTGATTGCAATTCTATGAGCTTTTTGCGGTATTCCTCCACATTGGGTCCGTCATCTTCTATATCATATCCTGCTATTCGTGGTCGCTGCATCTGAAAGGCTACTATCGCTCCCGCAAATGTAGGTCTGTCCAGCATTACAATATCGCCCGGATTGATAAAGAGCCTGCCGGTAAGATCTAGTCCATGCTGACCGGAAGAGGTGATAACTATATTTTCATCATTTACCCGGATATCATCCCGTAATAAAAACCCTTTCACGGCATTTATCAAACTCTGTTCACCAGGCACTCCTGTATATTGCATAATAACATCAATATCATCTTCCAGACGTTTCCGCGATGCCAGACGCATTTCATGTTTTTGGAACATATCCGGTGAAGGCAGTCCACCTGCCAGTGATATTATCTCAGGATTATTCAGATACTTAAATATCTTTCCTATAGAATAACCCTCAAATTCTTTGATATTATCGGAAAACCGGTCTTGCCAATCTTTGATCATTGTGCCTCCTCGTATTTATTTACTTCCGGTTCTTCTCTTTATTAATATGAACCCTCACCAAATATAACTTTAATGCCTTTCTTCATAAAGTCCATTCCATCCTGAGAGGCTTTTAATGACTTATAATATATCACTTCTCCAATCTTTTCGGCATTAAGCTCTCTATCCTCTTCCGAAAGGAAGTAGGCTGCCATTGTATCCATATCACGGGCTGTGCCATCGCTCTCATACTTGTAAGTAAGATTTGTGCCATTTTCCAGTACTTTATAGGCGTTCGGTGTCCAGTTAAAGCCTGCCATACCTAAATCTGGATTTATATACATATGAGCTGAAAGACTCACTCCCTTGATCCCGCTCTCATCAAGTGCTTTGGCACATTTGATAAATGTCTCTGCCGTGGCTCCATTACCTACGTTAATTTCATAGATAGGAGTTGTGCCGTCATCACGGATATATTCATTAATAATATTAAGCAGCATCCTGAATTGCATCAAATTCTGCGTTGCCAGCAGCATGGATACTTTGAAAGTGAGTTCCGGTATTTCTCTGGCGTAGTAACAGGCTGCTATGATCGAACTCCAGCTCGGATTAAGGAAAAAATCATTTCCGGTTGAAAGTGCTGTGCGTGTGATACCATCCAGATAAAAAAGGTGATTGTCATTTGCTACTTCAATTCCACCAAAATTGCCAAAAAAGGTTCCCTGATTTTTCAGGATCAAAGCTGAACAATTCTCGCCTGCACAATCTGCTTCAAAGGTCTTACCGGTTACTTTCTCCAGTTCCTTAAAACGGGAAGTCGGGTGCGGAATACCAATCAGGTTAGTGCTGCAAAATTTGGCTGCTCCCATTATATTCTCTGTCATTGCCAAAGTCGCCATCAAATCACCATTATAAATATAATTATCCGTGAGGGCAACTACTGATATACACTCCGAGGGTATATAACACGGATTAGTCGTATTGGCAGTGGCTGCTATCCGCTGCATGGCATTATGAGTTACTTTTGCTCCCTGCCAGCCGGATACCTGACTGGTGGCTACACCTAATTTGTCATTGAAGGAAATATTATTCTGCTGTATGAAATCAGTAACTTTCGGAAATCTCTTCACTAAAACTTCCGCATCTGCTATCATATCACCAAAACCTTTCTCTGCCAGTATTCTCTTTCTGGTCTCAAATTTCCTCATCTCTTTGATGGTACTGCCTATCTTTGCTGCTCCACCGTGAAATTCCTTCAAAGCATCAATCGCCTTTAAGTCGCAATTGGATAATAATTTGTACTTCATAATTTACTCCTTTTTTTTTATAAATTTTACATTTCGTAATTTTCTAATTTACTGAAAAGAAATCATTTAAATACTGAATTCACAGGATGATCACTCATCAATGTTCTCTCTATTCATATTTACCTATTCGTAATATTTTCTGTCAATAGTTTTTCCTTCCGCCCGGTATTCCCCCGGAGTTAAAATGAAAACGGATTTCAAATTGCCCTGAAGGGGCAGTACTATAATAGCCATGAGTGAGACCCATGGGTTATAGTAAACCCAAACTCAGCCCTGAAGGGCTGTACCACGCAAGTGAAACTTTTCCTACATCAAATTTTCTACTTTGTCTATTTATCAATTGCTTAACTTGAACATGTGGACAGACACTAGGGCCTGCCCCTACGAATTCCCGTCTTCCCCCTTTAGAAATGGAAATATTTCTTCAGCTCTGCTCCACTTCGTTTAATTTTTTTATCTAAGTATATCAGGAAGAAGCTGAGTGGCAAGATACAGACGAAAGCAATTAATGACCAGCTTAGGGCGATAATTTCGTGTTTATAATTATCCAGAAGCAATTCCAGGGATATAAGATAAATGCCGGCAATGATAACGTTTAACGCCGTTCTTAGCAAAATGGTCAGATGAGTTAGCTTGAAGATTATTAAAGTTAGATTAAATAATATATATAAAGTGACCATCGCCGGAAAGGCAAAGCCCATAAACCACGGTCTTCCCGGGATAAATGTGTCTAAAATTGCGAGCAGTATTACTGTTGCCAGCCATTCCATTAAGATCAGGATAAATGATCTCAATTTTATTTTTATGATCAAAAAGAGCGATAACCAGATATATAAAACCGATATAAAGGGAATTATCGACCAGCTTAATCCGGGAGAATATACCAGGTCTATCACCAGAATTATCAATAAAGCAACCATTGTGATGATCCAGTATAATCTCCAATAAAATTCTCTGGTAAATGCCGCAGTCTTGCGAAGTTCTATTTCACTGCCATCTTTCTCGCAAAGGGGACATTTTCCGTCTTTATCCTCAAATCTGATTCCACATTTTGGACATGTTTGCATAATATTTACTCCCTGATAGTTACATCTATCCCTCTACTCGCAAAATGCGAGAAGAAAGAACGCTCCAGTTCTCTGTTTTGCACTACACTGCAGAAACTTACGGTCAGTCTATCTGCAAACGAATAAGCAGCACAGGCTTTTTTTATCTTATAATTCGGCAGGACTAATACTTCAAATGAGCTGATATGGGGGAGGGCAGAGGATGTTATATCTATTTTACCCAGATTGGATATTATCCCGGAATAACAGCGTTCGCCCAGTCGACTGTAAAGTCCAGCCAGGTATAGATTTTTGAAAAGTCGGGGTACCAGGCGCACGATGGGATTAAGTTCTCCCCCCACATTTCGGGATATTTGACGGGATAGTTCCTTTGGATCTGTCTGCAGCTTCACACTCAAATCCACTTTTCCCAGGATCTCCTGAAAATCATAATCTCCCAGTTTTAAATCAATTTCCGGTGATACATAAAGTGAAAAATTACGCATGGTATTTGAGGAAAAGAACCGGCGCATATTAACGGGAACCTGCACGCGAATAGTTGAGGACTTTCCAGTCTTATATTTTTCTGCCATGATCTTTAAACAGTTCATATATTCCGCAGTAAGATATGTAGTAAGCGATACTTTATTATCATGGGCAAGTTGCAGGACATCAGAAAGTGGCATCTCACCCGTGATAAAATCATATTCTTCCCCAGGTTTACCGGGTAAATAATAAGCAGCCGAGAGATTTTCAGGATTAGGCAGATTACCAGGAAAATATTTGCGATGAGCATCTTCTATCTCAGAAAGCAGAACTTCTTCGCCCGGATAAGGTATCTGATCAGGGTTCTTTATCTGAAAACCTGACTGACGAAGATATTCGTAGATCAAGCCCAAGAAAAAACGCATACTGCCACTACCATCAGTTAATACATGCGAAAAATCAAGAGATATTATATTATCTCGAATGCTGAGCCTGATAAGTTCAACAGTATTAAGCTGAGTCTCAAAAATATCAGGGAATTTATGCCATAACTTAATCGGGGGAGTTTGATCATAATACTGCAGGTAATACCAGAAAAAGCCCTTCTTCAAATGAACCTGGAAATAAGGACAACGTTTAAGCATTAACTCCCAGGCAGTATATAAGGCATTATAATTGATATTTTCTTTCATCCTCACGCTCAAACGGAATTGGGCTGGTGATTTCCTGCTGGAAGTAGCAGGATATATCTTGGCTGCATTATCAAGCTTCAACCAGTCCTGAGGATGATCGTCCATATTATTCCCCTCCATTTCTTATTGCAGGTTTACAAAGCAGTGTTTTAGTGTCAAAAGAAAAGATAATTTTAGCTGGTTAGTCGCTAGCGATACGAAGATTGTAGCCAGTGCTTCCAGCTCTGGGATTATATTACACTTAATTTTCAGTTATTCCCCAGTTCCAAGTCCCTGATTCCGTGTCCCTCCATTCACTATTCACCTCTTATACCATTCACGATTAAAGTATTACAGTGAGATGTCAGATTTGCATTGAATATAATAATCAGGATTTAAGATATTAACAGGATTAAAATATAAGTACTATACGTCCTATTAGACCTATAAGCCTACATCTAAACCATATATGACTTTTTCACTTTGAAATGTGTAAATATTTCTTCCTGATTGTAAATTTACAGCTCAGTTTATCTGACTAATAGTAACCGCATTTTGTCAGTTCTGTAAGTAATTCTGCATGTGCCTGCTCAATATCAGCAATGTAGCTTGAGTAATTGTTCATCTCCTGGATATCTTCTTCTGCTCCATTACCAAATCGCAAACCAATATTTCTATACGCCTTAACCACTTTCTCCAGGTTAGAAATATTAGTTAAAATTGCCCTTGCCTGCTGCTTCGCTGCTCCGGTTCCTTCCTTCTCATCAAGTTTGCAGATCAGTGAATAAATGGCATTGAAAGCTTCATCCAGGGAATCATTCCCCTTATTTACATAATAATCCAGCATCTCCCAGTTTGTCTCATATTTTGCTCTTTCATCGTCCTCTATCATGTTGTCTATATACATCAGCATCAAAACCTGACTATCATCAAAGGCATTAAGGCAGCCGGTAACTTCATCCAGGAGATTTTTCACTGTATTGCTGTGAGCAGAAGGGTCTGTTAGTATCGTTGGTGATTCTCCTTTGGTTATTTGTCCTTCAGATATATAGTCAAAAGGTGTATCGCTGAAATAATAGTAAACGCTTCCTTCCCAGGGTATGCCACCTTTCAATCTCCCGCTGAACCAGTAACCGTCTATCCATTGATAATCCACTCCATCCCGGGCATTTGCTCCAGCAGGAAGAAAGGCAATTTGTCCATTGACCATTATTTCTTCAGCATGACGCGGAGCAAGTTTTATATATCTGATCTCAGTATAATCTTCATTCATCTCAAAATATCCATTCAGGTGATTTTTTTTGTTATAATCACCCTTAGGAATTAGAATAGCCTCGTATCTCTGTTTGTCTTCTATATATTCAGTCCCGAATCTGCGGGTTAATTCATTATAACTCATCTGATTATCCAATCCTAGAGTCATCAGATCAGCAGCAGTATTTATTTTAATTCTTAGCGACTTTATATAGGTTTTATCCCAACTGGCTTCTATCTGAAGAAAATCCTCCGATGAAAGGAAATAGTTGTGATCTTCACTATAAAAATAATTTTCTTTCAGGGCAGTCCAATCGTCAGCAGTATAATCTTTTTTATTGAATATCTGCAGAAGATTACTGCTCTCATCTCCCTGAAAATATTCTTTCCAGACAGACTTATCTTTTGATTTATAAAGAAGGTCTCCATCCCACAAAAGCTCAATGCTTGCCAGATCACGCTGCACGAAATTTAGTTCCTTACCAACTCCACCTGTTAGTTTACCATCTTTAAAATAGCCGTCAACCCATACTCCATTGGCAAATTGATATATCCCCCTCCCATTTATACAGTCTCTGGTAACTGCTCCGCTTTGGATGAAATACAATACTCCCTGATAATTAAAATTATCCGTACTGGTTTTTCTGACAATTATCTCTGAAATCTCTTCATAAATGAACTTGAATTCTATTGCTAAATCCAGTTCCCGAGCTTCCGCATCATGCGTGGATGCCAGCACCTCATAGCTGGGAGCTAAGCTTTTTAAAAAATAGTTATGTCCAAATTTTGCCAGCAGATCATTCCAGGAAATTGCTTGATTGATACCCAGAAAAGGGATTTCCTGATTCTCCCTGATCTCAAATTTTAGTCCGTTTACCCGGTATTTTCCTACCTCATACTCAAAGAAATTTATTCCCACCTGATGATAATATGAACTATAAAAACCGGTATAATTATCTGAGTATTCATATTTCTTCTGCAGATCTGCCACGTCCTGCCACGTAAGATCACTTAAATTTAACATATACATCATCTTAGAAAGATCATCGGCAGTTTCAAGGTATTCATCCCACACTGTTATCATTTCCTGCTTCTCTATTCTTAATTTTTCCTCTTCTTCTGCCTTTTCCTTCTCCACTTGAGCTCTTATTTCCGCATATACAGCCTCTTCCTCTTCGTTTTTGCTCTGTGATTGAGCTATTAGATCATGGATCCGGGTTTTCTCTGCTGCCGATAGTCTGCCGAAATACTTGTCAGCCGCTTTATCCCAGGTAGATTCAACTGGCTCATAAAAATCACCGGTTATGAGTATTCGGGAGATCAGGTACTGGTCTCCATTAATAGTGTACGTAGCCTCTATATTTCGGTTATATTCACCAGGCAGTACATAGTAAATAAACCTGACAGTTTCTGTTTTTAAATAATATTCAGCATTTTCATCATTATTAATTACTTCTATCTCCAAAGAATCAACCTGCCAGACACTTAGATATTCAGACTCGTCATCAGACGCTACGCTCATACCAAAAGCCTCCCAGTCAAAATTCTCCCAGTCAGTATCTTCACCGTAAATCTCTTCCAGCTCATCCTTCAATGCCTGATATTCATCTGTTTCACTACGGGTGTAAGCATCAATATCAAAATCACTGTAATTGACAGGCAGTCTGTAAAATTTCAATAATTCACTCAGTTTCTCCTCAGCCTGAAGAGGTTCTTCTATAGAAATATCGATAGATTCCAGTGAATCATGTAAGGGCATCCAGTATTCACAGATAATACCTCCAAAGTCTTTCTTGGCACGATCATTATTATCAGCAAATTCTTCATATTGAATCCCAATCTCATTAAAATAATACAGGAGGAGAGGATTATCAGCTTTAAGTCCGATCAGATCATGGATTTCAGGTGAAATCGGGTTTAGCCCTTTGGAACTCAGTTGCATTACGCTCAATATTACCAGAAGAAAAATAACTTTCTTAATCAGTAGCATCATGCCTCCGTTAGAGGAAAACTTAGAATATTGATTCATTACTAAAAATCACAAATAATTTGTAAAGAAAAACCTGAAATTGATAATCTATCTCCACCTCATACTTTCCTCTATACCTGCACTTACCATTGCGTTAATATTGTTCACTGGGTTAACACTGTCCACTATGTTAATTTTGTTCACTGGGTTAACACTGTCCACTATGTTAATTTTGTTCACTGGGTTAACACTGTCCACTATGTTAATTTTGTTCACTGCGATTACCATATTCACAACAATTTTACCTCAAAATTATCCCTAATCGGCAATAAAATATCCCTAACGTACCTAAACTGCACTCAGCATGACATTATGATGTTATGCTGAGTGCAGTTTAGGTGGTTTATGGGTGCTATAGAGGAGGCTGGATAGAGGGTGGAAGGGGATTTATGGGCAGAAATGGGGGATGTTTCTATAGCAGGAATTGAGGTAGTTGAGGGGTTTAGTGGATATACAGTAGAAAAAAATGAATATTTGTTTAATAAATATATTGGCTAATAAAACTTTTGAATTAGATTTTTAATTACAGATATCAGCATTTTCGGAGGTGAATATGCCAGAGACGGGCGGGTCGCATAAATTTCTGGAGCATAACTGCGATATTCATGGCAGGCTGGGAGATACCGTGTATCGCAGGAAGCGTAACGGGGTGAAATATACTTATCCCTACAGCTTTCAGGCAAAATATGAGCCTACAGTACTGAGCAGACGCAGCGACTGCATCATCAGAAAGGCAGCAGAATTCACTAACCCGCAGTATGAAGGCTTTAAAAGCATCATCCGCAAGATGTATTATTACACACCCTTCTTTATCTATCCTGGTGAATATGAATTTCGCTGCAATACATTTTATATGATAAGGCAAAAAGGGAATTATGGTATATCTATCGATGGGGGAGTGGTGCAAAGGCAGAAACTGGCACCACGGACAATGGCTGGATATTCTTTAATGGAAGAAGGCGTTCACTGGCTGCGCTGTTATAATGGAACTACCTTATACAGTGAACGGCAGGTGATCGTGATCCCAGAGGATATCAGCCTGGAAGAAGCGTATGATGACTGGTATGATCTGCACCTGGCAGAACTGCTTTCTCAGCCAGACCCCGCTTTTGCCACTCTGCCCATCTACCGGCGCTATCTTAAAAGTGAAAGTATTTATCTGGATTTCTCTGGCAAAGTGGAAGATTTCGTGATTTATCCTTCCTGCAAGCTTAAATATATGTATTCCCACAAGATAGGCAGTTATGAGAATAACCACCAGACCCAGTATTTCTGTGCTGTGATGCCACGGGTGCTGGCATGCTGGCAGGAAGTAAGTCCTCAATTTACCGAAGTATGGCAGGAATACTATGCTCGCTGGTTTCCGTCGAATTATCGAAAAAGAAAATGCTGCAAAGCCATAGGCAGACATCATCTCTGGAGCAAAGCAGTATTCAAAGCTGCCCAGTTATTGGGTTTTGACTTGAAAACACTTAGCCAGGAGAACTGGCTGCCGGGGATTACAACTTTGGGAGATTTGCTGGACAGGGCAGGATTTGGAAGCTATGGCTTGAGCCAGGTGGAAAGGGGTGTGAAGATATTCTAAGATAGAACACGGATTGGACGGATTACACGGAATAACACGGATAAGAGATTTTTTTCACCACAGAGAGCACAGAGGACATATGAAGTAATGTAAAATTGAAAATGTAAAATGTAAAATTATCAATGAGAAGAAGAGAAGGTTTTCACCACAGAGGGCACAGAGAGCACAGAGGAGGAGAAGACTGATTCATTGTATCCAGACCATCTTGGTCTGGGATTGTTGTTGAATTATCTTTCGCTCATTTTCTCATCTTCAAACCTTCGCATCTTCGCTCCCTCTCTCCCTCATTCCCTCGCTCCCTCGAGTTTGGTAATGGTTTTCTTGACGTTAAATTTTGATTTAGAAAGTTGGAAAAAAATAAGAGAAAGGTAGATTGATGAAAAATAAAGTTAAGAAAGTGATTATCTGGGTGGTGTTATTGATATTTGTTACTCTTTTGGGCTGGCGGGTCTTTGAATTAGTACGAAAAGATGAAAGTGTTTCCCGGGGTGGTTTTGGTGGAGCTTTGGCAGTTGAGACTGAGCTTATGCGGCGAGAAACTGTGCGGGAGGTCAGGGAATTTTCGGGGAGTGTGAGACCTGCTTATCAATATATTATCACTGCCAAAGTAGCCGGCAGGCTGGACGAAGTATATAAGCAGGCGGGTGATTACGTGAAGGCAAATGAGCTGATCGCTGTACTGGATGATACGGAATATCAATTGTCCTTACGTCAGGCAGAAGCTAATCTGGCAGATGCGGAAAGCCAAAAGTTTGCTGAAGAACAGGATTTTAAAAGATCACAGAACTTATTTGATAAAGAATATATAACGTTAAGTGAATTTGAACAGGCTCAATCAGCTTACAATTCGGTAGAGGCAAAGCTGAAACTGGCAGAAGCGGGGCATGGATTAGCGGAACTCAAGCTGAAATATACGCAATTGCGAGCTTCCAAGGCGGGTTTTATTGCCGAGCGGTATTATGATGAAGGCAATTTTTTAACTGTCAATTCAGCAGTCGTCACGGTGGTGGGGATTGAGACAGTGCGGATAAAATCCAATCTGGTGGAAAGTGTATATGGTCGCATTAATATTGGACAATTGGCAACAATTGAGACTGATGCTTATGCCGGTGAGATATTTTCAGGTACAGTAAGCGTTATCGCTCCGGTATTGAATGAAGAATCCCGGATGGCGGAGATGGAAATAGAAGTAGAAAATGATAATTATAAACTTAAGCCGGGCATGTTCTGCAAGATAAAGCTTATTTTATCAGCCAGTGAGAATGCTCAGACAGTACCTAATAAAGCGATTCTAAAGGAAAATGGCAAGAGCGGAATTTATGTAGTGGATGATGATATCGCTCATTATATTCTGGTGAAAACCGGCATATCGGATGAATATAGAACGGAAATCCTGACACCAAAGATAGATAAACCGGTTATTACTCTGGGGCAGTATCAGGTTAAAGACGGCAGCAAAGTCCAAACAATTTCCAAATAATCAGCTAAGGATAAAACTTATGAGCATAGCCAGAGGACCTGTAGAAAGACCCGTCTTGACCTTTATAATATTCTTTATAGTTGTAATTCTGGGACTGGTGGCATTCAGCAGATTGCCCATAGACTTGATGCCTGAGATCACAAACCCCACGCTTTCGATATCTACCAATTATTCTAATGTGGGACCCCGGGAAATAGAAGACCAGATAACGCGACCCATTGAAGAGGCAATAGCTGCAGTGCAGGGTGTGGTTGAGATCACTTCCACATCTTCTGAAGGTAGAAGCAATGTGCGGTTATCGTTTAAATGGGGTACCGATCTTGATGTGGCTGCAAATGATCTGCGGGATAGAATTGACCGCATTTTATCAAGATTACCGGAAGAAGTGGAGCGACCTTCAATCCGTAAATTTGATCTTTCAGCCTTTCCGGTATTAGTACTCGGTGTTTCCAGCGATATGCGTTCCATAGACCTGCGTCAATTAGTGGAAGATCAATTGAAATACAGGTTGGAACGGATACCAGGTGTAGCCTCCGTAGATATTCGGGGAGGTTTGAGCCGGGAAATACATATTTTTCCTTCGGCAGGAAAACTGGATGCTTACTCTCTTTCCATAGATAATGTGATATCAGCATTAAAAAACGAGAATAGAAATATTCCGGCAGGCATATATCCGCAGAATGAGCATGATATCCTGTTGCGTACCCAGGGCGAATTCTCGTCCCTGCAGGAAATCAGAAATACGGTCATTGCTACCAGAAACAATCAGCCCATTCTCGTTTCCGATATAGCCGAAGTGGAAGATAGCCATGAAGAGATCACCTCGATAAACCGTATTAACCTGGAACCGGGACTACGTCTATCGATCAGTAAACAATCCGGTGCCAATACAGTGAAAATCGCTGATGCCGTAAATGCGGAATTGGCAAAGATACGCCAGGATTACTCAAATATCCAGATAATACCGCTAATAGATTCTTCTAAATATATCAAGAATTCCATCAATAATATGAGTTATACCATTTTGATAGGCGGATTGCTGGCGATCATCATATTATTTCTGTTCCTGCGTAATGTCACCAGCACAGCTATCATCACTACGGCAATTCCAGTATCCATTATAGCTGCCTTTGGTCTGTTATATTTCAATGGTTTAACCCTTAATATTATGACATTTGGTGGGCTGGCACTGGGGATTGGCATGCTGATGGACAGCTCAATTGTGGTGCTGGAAAACATATTCCGGCATACTGAGCAGGGCTATTCCAGCAAAGAAAGTGCACTACTGGGTACAGATGAAGTCTGGTCAGCTATTGTGGCGAGTGTGTTAACCACTATAGTAGTATTTCTACCGGTAGTATTCGTGCGGGGGATGTCCGGGATAATGTTTCAGCAGATGGCTATTGTGGTAAGTTTTTCTTTGTTGTGTTCGCTGATAGTATCACTCACTCTGGTGCCCATGCTGTCCTCGCAATTCCTGAAAACGAAAGCAGCCAGAGCTGATACCTGGCAGGAAAAACTCTTCCGCCGCAGCGAGAGTATATTCATCGCCGTGGAAAACCGGTATGGCAATATTCTCCGCTGGGCACTGGTTCACCGCAGGACTGTGATAGTGGGCTCGCTGACGCTTTTTGCCATGGCGTTTATTTTAGTCCGCTATATCGGAGTGGAATTAATGCCGGAAACGGATGAAGGCGAAGTGCGGGTAAGTGTTGAAGCTGCACTGGGAACAAAACTGGCAGTGATGGATACTCTCACTGCTGAGATAGAGGGTATCATAAAAGATAATGTACCGGAAATGGTTTCATTATTATCCAGAATAGGCGGTTCCGGCTGGCGGGGCTCAGGTGGTAACAGCTCTTCCATCCAGGTCATGTTAACAGGCAAAGGTGAAAGGAAAAGGAGCAGCAGGCAAATAGCTGATAAATTGAGAGCTGATCTGCAGAATATACCGGGTGCCAAGATCACAACGCGTCCTGCAGGTGGATTATGGATATTGAGGATGGGTAGCTCTGATGATAATATCAGTCTGGAAGTGCGGGGGCATGATCTGGAAATAGCCAATAAACTGGCAATAGAAGTAGAGAAAATCATTAAATCCGTACCAGGCATCACGGATACGCGGATCAGCCGCGAGGAAGGAATGCCGGAACAGGTTATCAGAGTAGATAGACAAAAAGCTGCTGACCTGGGATTATCCGTTTCTGATATTGGAGAAACTTTGCAGACAGCCGTCAGTGGTTCGCAGGTTTCCTATTTTCGGGAAGCAGGAAAACAATACCGGATAATGATCCGTCTGCCGGAAGAAGACCGCAGCAGTCTTGATAAAATACTCGACCTTAAGGTTTTGAATAATCGCAGTGAACCCGTAATTCTCAGAAATGTGGTCAATACTGAAGAGCAGGAGGGGCCAAAGCTTCTGGAACGCAAGGATCAGGAAAGAGTGATCTATGTGACGGCTAATTTCACGGATAGAGATATGGGCTCAGTAATCGCAGATATCAGAGAAAAATTGCCGGAAGTGCCGGTGCCCAAGGATTTTTCTATAATGCTGGGTGGTGATTATGAGGAGCAGCAGAAATCTTTCCGGGAATTGATCTTTGGATTTATTCTGGCAGTGGTATTAGTATATCTGGTGATGGCAGGACAATTCGAGTCATTCAGGGACCCCTTTGTGATACTATTTTCCATTCCTATGGCTCTGGTTGGGATTGTGATCACTATGCTGCTTACTAAGACGGTTTTCAGTATTCAGGCACTGATCGGCTGTATTATGCTGGCAGGGATCGTGGTCAATAATGCCATTCTGCTGGTGGATTACACCAACCGGCTACGCCGGAAAAAAGGAATGCAGCTTTTTGATGCGATAGTAGCTTCCGGCTCCAGAAGATTACGACCTATCCTGATGACTACTTTTACTACCTCGTTAGGGCTGCTGCCGTTATCATTAGGATTAGGCGAGGGTGGAGAGACTCAGGCACCGATGGCTCGCGTGGTGATCGGCGGTCTGCTGAGCTCTACATTTATTACACTGGTGCTGGTACCCGTGATCTACAGCATCTTTGAGAAGAAAAAAAGAATAGAAGAGGAAGATTTAGCCACGGAGGACATATGAAGTAATGTAAAATTGAAAATGTAAAATGTAAAATTATCAATTGGAGAAGAAGAGATGGTTTCCACCACAGAGAGCACAGAGAGCACAGAGGAGGAGAAGACTGATTCATTGTATCCAGACCATCCTGGTCTGGGATTGTTGTTGAATTATCTTTCGCTCATTTTCTCATCTTCACATCTTCTTATCTTCGGATGTTTTCGACTCACGACTCACGAATCTCGACTCACGATTTTTAACCACTGAGAGCACATGAAGTAATGTAAAATTGAAAATGTAAAATGTAAAATTATCAATTGGAGAAGAAGAGAAGATTTTCACCACAGAGGGCACATGAAGTAATGTAAAATTGAAAATGTAAAATGTAAAATTATCAATTGGAGAAGAAGAGAAGGTTTTCACCACAGAGAGCACATGAAGTAATGTAAAATTGAAAATGTAAAATGTAAAATTATCAATTGGAGAAGAAGAGAAGATTTTCACCACAGAGAGCACAGAGAGCACAGAGGAGGAGAAGACTGATTCATTGTATCCAGACCATCTTGGTCTGGGATTGTTGTTGAATTATCTTTCGCTTATTTTCTCATCTTCACATCTTCTCATATTCGTACCTTTTCGCATAAGGCTGTTGTCGATTGTTGTTAAGCTACATTAAATGTCGACCATTCAAGGGCTGGGTTGTATGTGGTCGGATTCTCAAGTCCCCGACGGACCGGGGCAGGCGTTTCTGATGGTACATCATCTCAACTCGATATCCTTAGCTGGGATGTAGGTCAATCTTTCCAGATTGACATTAAATAAAGAGCTTAATCTAGAAAGATTGGGTTAATAATTCAGATCTTGGAAATCTGTATTAGTGAAGAGAGCTTTTTCTTAAAAGTTAAATATAGGGGTATGTATTTCCAAAAAAGGGGCAAAAATGTTAGAATATGATGTAACTAACATAATAGGATATAGATAAGACCTAACATTTTCCTAACATTTCTAACATTTACCTATTTATTGTCGTTAGTTGTTAGTCGCAAGTTGTTAATAGTTCAGAACTTGGAATTAAGAACTTGGGAAATCAGTATTAGTGAAGAGAGCTGTTTTCTAAAAGTTAAATATAGGGGTATGTATCTTCCAAAAACGGTAAAAGAGTGACAGGTAGGGGTTAAAGTTATATGAATTATATAAATAGGCTGTCACTTTTTTGTCACACTTTATTTGATAAGTGTATTATATTATTAAATAGAGGTTTATGGGAGAGAAATTAAATTGAAAATTGAAAATGTAAAATTGAAAATTAAATGTAATCTGTGCTTCGCACGGTGAATGGGGAGCGACTTCGTAATGTAAAATGTAAAATTAAAGAGGGAGACGGGAAGGGGAGAAGAGGTGAAGGTTGGAAGGTTGGAAGGTTTGAAAGTTAGAGGGATAGAGGGAATGAAAGCACGAAAGCATTGACAGCACGAAAGCATGAAAACACGAAAGCATGAAAACACGAAAGCATGAAAACACGAAAGCATGAAAACACGAAAGCATGAAAACATGAAAGTGAGAAGGTGCGAGAGTACGAAGGATGGGCTTGGAAATACTCTGCGATGCACATAAGAATTAGTTGCAGATATTATTTTAATTACTTGAGGATACCATCAGATGTTATGAATTAATTGACAGGAATTGAAATTATGATTCTGGGGAAAGGTTAAGATTTTGGATATAAAGTTTTGCAAAACCGGGAGATGGTTATGATAAAGAAAATAAAGCGGATATTGGTTCCGATAATTGCTGGCTTGTCATTGTTTTTTATGTTAGTGCTGATCAATCAGGTGAACCAGTTTGCGGTGATGGCTGAAAATACTGTCAAAGGCGGGGCTGTTATTGCCTGGCTGGTGTTTTTTGCGATACTATTTTTTATAATCTATCCTGTTTTACAGTTACTATTTTTGCCTAAACCACTGCGACGACCCAAAAAGAGGAACAGTGAATTAGCCTTAGACAATGAATTAGTGGAATATAGTAGGGCTGATCTTAAATTCTATAGTAATTATAAAAAGCGGCTGTTACGTAATTTCAAGAGCTATGTGAAGAATTTTGATATTGCTGTGGAATTGAAAGAGGAATTGCTGGCTGCTGAAGAAGTTAGTGAGATCCAGGAAATATTGAAAAGAATTGAGGAAGTGATTGATAAAGAAGCTAATAAGCGGATACGGAAATTTGCTAATGACGTCTTTATATTTACGGCGATTTCGCAAAATTCGGGGTTAGATGCTGTATTGTTACTCAAAATCCAGATTGAGATGATCTGGTCTATTGCTCATTTATATAATCAAAAACCGCACTGGAAAGAAATGCTGGAAATATATCTGAATGTGTTTGCCAGCGGTCTGATGGCGATCGGGATTTCGGATATTCCCATAGATGAATTAGTTAAGAAGATTTCAGCAAAATCATTTGAGCAGAGTATTTTTGCCAAAATCCCGGGAGTTGATATTGCCTCATCAGTTACTTCTCTTTTGGCGGACAGCTTGTTTGAAGGGACTCTGAATGGTCTGCTGACTTTAAGGGTTGGCTATATTGCCCTGGATTACTGCAAATATTCGGAAAAGTATGATAAATCGCGAACTGTGAAAAGTGCTTCCAAAAAGGCAGTTACCCAGATCAGGACTTTAGCAATAGAAGAATCTGCAATATTTAAGAAGCTATTTTTTAAAGCAACGCTGAAGAAAACGGAAACAAAATTAGCAAAGCAGAAATTAAGGCTTAGTCGAAGACATAAAACGACCGAGATGTAGCTTAATCCTGGATTAAGGCTTTATTTCCATCAAACTGGAATGTTTGATCTACAGCAAGGTTTGATTTTATAGCATTTAAGCTTGTTAATTATTGAGTTGTATTACATTTAATTTCCCATTTTCCATTACTAACTCTTTGCCTGGGGTGCTTCAAATCAGCTTCAGGATTCTCAGCCGTGAAGTTTATTGACATCGTATCAATCAGCTATCCGGGTTTGGCCCATAGAAGTTTTCCTTGACTTGATGACAGTGATTTACTTGATTAACTAAAGTTATATAGCAGAAAAATGATTTGAAGGAGATGATTATGAATATATTAGCTGTTTATGGAAGTCCAAATAAGCATGGTAATACGGCAACTGTTACGGACGCAATTCTGACCGGTCTCTGCAAAAAAAATCAGGTAGATAGAGTATATCTTTATGATAAAGTTTTCCATGATTGCCTTGCCTGCGAGGAAGCAAAAGAATTTCATAAGGAAAAATACTGCCAGTTTGATGACGACTTCACTCGGGAATTAATCCCTTTGATAAATACTGCTGATCTTATAATAATCAGCTCTCCAGTATGGTTCGGTCAGATTACAGGAACCTTGAAAACGTTTATTGATCGCTGGTACACTTATATTGAGGATGATTTTAATATCAGGATACTACCCGGTAAGAAATTTATTACTATCACTTCATCAGCAGCTCCTGACGACGTTTTCAAGTCTGTCTCAGATTATCTTAATTACTGGTTAACCACATTTTTTAAGATGGAGCAAATAGGGTCATTTCACTTCGGCAGCATGTATGAGAGCGGTTTATTGAAAGTCGATTCGCAAATTGTTATAGATGCAACGAATCTGGGTAATAGTTTATAGCCGTGAAAAAATATAATGTAAGAATTTTAACCACGGAAAGCACGGACGACACGGAAAATGTAATGTAAGAAATTATCAACCACGAAAAGCACGAAATGACACGAAAGAATGTAAGGCAGTATCGGTAAGGTTGTCATGATTTGGCTGTGTAAGTGGGATTGGTTAGAATATATGGTCACCTTAGTATTGTCCCGAATATAGTTCACTCTTGCTTAGCTGGTGTAATGTAAGAATTTTAACCAAGGAAAGCACGGACGACACGGAAAATGTAATGTAAGAAATTATCAACCACGAAAAGCACGAAATGACACGAAAGAATGTAAGGCAGTAACGGTAAGGTTGTCATGATTATGGAGTGCGTAAAAATGCCGTTGATTAGCAGTTTGAAAGATATTATCTACTAACAGGGATTTGGTTTAGGCAGGCATATCATATCAGCTTCAGGATCCTGAGCCGTGAAGTGTCTATGCGGTGATTATCTGGAGTATTCTCCATTGCTTTCCGTACCTGCTGTTTAAGTTTTTTCCGCAAGGCGGGGTGCAGCAGGAGATATAATTTTAGTCTGGGATCAAAGCCAAATTTAACTTCATCAACTGCAAAATCGTCAATCATACTAATGAATTGCGGGATTTCAAGCACATTCTGGCGGATAATAGTCATGTGCGCCAATATTCGCAGGTTTGACCCTGCTTCATCTCTTTTCTGACGCAGGTTATGGAGATTGGATATAACTGTATCCCATTTTGAGCCTCGATTGACCATTTCATGGGTTCTGGCTGTGGCAGCATTAACAGAGATGGAGATCATGTGAGAGTGTTTTATAACCTTATTTATCCATTCATCATTCAGCAGCATGCCATTTGTGAGAAAACTAATAGACACATTATGAGCGGCACAATGATCATAAAACTCGCGAGCCTGGCGTATATAGAGCGGTTCTCCACCTTGAATATCAATGCGATCTACAGAATCAAGGTCAATCTGCTGCCTGAGCATTTCGGTTTCCAACACTTTTGGATGGTCATGATCCTGCCAGCACATGGTACAGCGGATATTGCAGCCGGTGCCGATACATATTTTCAAGCGCTTCAGTGAAGTGTAATCTGCCTTAATATCATCACGGGTCGCCTTTGCCCGTTGAGCAGGAGATAGTAAGGTGCAGAAATGGGCACATAGCAAGCGGTTTTGTATGGACTGCCTGCGATATTTCTGTAATTTTCTGCTATTATAAATTTCTTTTAGGGTACTCTTTTTAATATTACCTAGTTTGCCGGGAAACTGATGGCAGCAGGTATATACATCTCCCTTCTCGTTAATATACATCTCTTCCCAAAGCAGAGGACAAAATGTTTTCAAACTGCCTCCTTGTAATACCCGCATTACTTGCCAGTATTTTATTCTAATCATTTCTCTTCTAAAAACATACAAATAACCTAACTTGTTTGGTGTCAAGGTAAATGCTGAATGTAGCTTAATCTTTCCAGATTAAGGGTTGTTTTTTTTTCGTAGCTTAATCCTTCCGGATTAAGCATTTTTTCCATCAAACTGGAAAGTTTGGTCTACATTAAAGTTTGATCGACAGGCAAAGTTTGAACTACATGGTAAATACACCTTGCAGTCTGATATCATTTGAGGAAGCAGCGATCATTATTTTAAAATCACCGGGTTCTAAGACCTGATTCAGGTTCTCATTCAGCATAGTCAGCATTTCTGGTGTTATTTCAAAACTCACTTTTCTGCTTTCGCCTTTCAGTAGATGAATACGCTGAAAGCCTTTTAACTCGAGTACTGGTCTGGCTACCGAGGCTAATATATCCTGGATATAGAGTTGAACTACTTCATCACCATCACATTCACCGGTATTGGTAATAATGCAACTGACACGCTTTTGCTCAATCTTCAAGTCGCTGTAAGCAAAATCTGTATAACTAAGTCCATAGCCAAAGGGAAATAGAGGTTTGCCAGTAAGATTAAGATAATTATCACCTCTTCCGGTAGGTTTATGATTATAATACAGGGGCAATTGCGCTTCATGGACCGGGAATGTGATGGGTAAACGCCCGGCTGGATTATAATCACCAAAGAGAATATCAGCTACTGCATTACCCCCTTCATCTCCTGGATACCAGACCTCAAGTATGGCCTTGGCAGAGTTTTGCCAGTTAACCATAGTTACAGCACTGCCACCTACAATGAGCACGATCACCGGTGTTCCCGTGGCTGCCACATTATTGATCAATTCCTCCTGATGACCCGGCAGGCGTAATAGTGCTCTATCTCTGAATTCTCCTTCCTCTATGCCGGCAGCTATCAGGCAGACTTCGCTACTACTGACAATTTCAACTGCTTCTGCTATGTTTTGCTGCCAGTTATTTTCCACTCCCAGATCCCAGATCAGCTTAAGTTTCACATTTCCGGTTGTCTCATAAAATTCCAGTTTAAGGTCGTATTCATGATCTTTCACAAAACTAAAATGTTTGGTGATTTGCTGATAAGTCTGCTTGTGCCAGTTATCTATGATCAGTTCATTATCAAGATACAGTCGATAGCCGTCATCTCCTTCAATTCCAATATTAAATATCCCGGAAGCTGCCGGTTTTAGTATTCCTGTCCAGCGCACCGAAAAGAAATCGTAATTAACTTTCTCAGGTTCTGGAGAAAATAATGTCCAGTTGAAATCAATTTTATCATCAAATCTGGTTAAGGCAGGTTTTCCTTCCATCGTGATATTGTTATAGTATTCGCCTTTAAGATGGAGCAGACTGGCAGCAGTTATAAACACGTAGTCATTGCTAATTCGTGAGCAGCCTTTGGCATATTTGATCCGGCAGTTTTCCCCAGCCTGGGCTTGGATTCCTGCCAGAATACTTACGCTATTATTTCCCGGACCGGAATAACCACCCAGTCTTGCATCCACAGCATCAGAGCCAATTACTGCAATAGAAGAAATTTCTTTATTTAAAGGCAGGATACTGTTTTCATTTTTCAATAGCACTATTGATTCACAAGCTGCTTTTCTGGCAATATTTCTATGAGTCTGGCAGCCATTGAGCATTTTTGCTGCCTTTTCATCCACATAGGGCTTTTCAAATAAACCAAGCTCAAATTTTGCCCGTAAAACTCTGCTAACTGCCTGATCAATAATATCCTCAGCGATATTCCCTTCCTTAAACGCCTCAAAGAATAATGGATAGTGGTCATAAGAAGTCTGAAATATCACATCCAGTCCTCCGGTAAAAGCCTGAGTGGTGGCATCAGTGAAGCCTGAGGCAGTGTGATGCAATACGTCAGCACCGCCGATTGCTCCGGCATCAGTGATCACAAATCCTGCAAATCCCCATTCCTTTTTCAATTTCTCATTCAGCAGCCAGTTATTAGCAGTACATGATCTGCCATCTAAGGAGTTATAAGCAGTCATTAGTGAGCGTGAACCTGCTTTGGTGATACAGGCTTTAAAGGCAGGAAAACAGATTTCCTCCAGAAGTCGCTCATTGAAGTGGATGGGGTAGCTGTCTCTGCCTCCATCGCCCACATTTGCCACAAAATGCTTAGGTGTGGTAATTATGCCATTTTGTTCAAAGCTTTCCACAAAACCAAGTGCCATCTGCGTTGTGAGAAATGTATCTTCACCATAGGTTTCTTCGGTTCTACCCCAACGTACATCACGGGCAATATTTATCACTGGAGAAAGCACCTGCCTGATCCCTCTGCTTTTAGTTTCTATTGCTATTGCCTCAGACACTTCCCGCATCAGGTCAATATCCCAGGTAGCTGCCAGACCGATTGATTGCGGGAATGTAGTAGCTCCCTGACGGATCAAGCCATGCAGAGCTTCATCAAAGGGTATCATCGGAATGCCGAGTCTGGTTTCTTCCACAAAGAATCTCTGAATTTGATTAATGGTTCTTGCCGTATCTTCCGCAGAAGCTTCTAATGAATAGTCCAGAAGCTGTTCCACCTGATATTCAGAATTACCTTTCGTGTGCACCTGCAAACCAAAAATGCCGTTTTTATATTTCTCTTTCCCCTCAGAAAGATCACCAGGGATCATAAATAATTGCCAGAATTTCTCTTCAATAGTCATTCTGGAAAGCAGATCAGCCACTCTTTCCGCAACAGTAAGATTTTTATCTTTATATTTCAACTCACTACTCACGATTAACGACTCACGATTTCAGTTACTTTAAAAGTCCAAACATAATTACAAGGCGGATTGTTTCTCAGATTTTCCGGTATAGTAATCTCAAAACCACCATTTTGAGTTTTCTCCCACGTTAGAGGTTCATTCCAGCCGGATAAAGTTACCAGAGCATCATCAGTGGGACGGTGAGAACCTATCCTGATCTTAGCCGGAAGCACTGTTTCCTCTGCTTCACAGAGATAAAAGAAATAAGTATTACCATTATCCTGCTGGGTCAGGCAGATATTATTCTCTTTATAAGGAGCAAGGGCTTTGCTGTTATAAATACCTTCGCTGTTTATCTTCATCCATTCTGCCACACCTTCCAGTCTTTCATAGGCAACCGGATCCCAGTCTCCATAAGGTGAAGGACCAATATTCAAGAGTAGATTTCCACCTTTAGAAACTACATTAACCAGAAGCTGCACGACTTCCATGGTGCTCTTATATTGATGACGTTTATTATATGACCAGCCGGCAGCCAGAGGCACGCAAGCTTCCCAGGGAACTAATAGAGCTTCATCAGGTACTTTGTTCTCGGGCGTTAGATAATTCTCATAATCACCTTCTACCCATCTATCGACAATTATCAAATCTTTCTGATGGCTTCTGGCAATTTTTGCCAGCTTTGGCATATCTATATCCTGATCATAGTCTTTGGTAATTGCCCAGTCCTTAAATTCTTCAGGAGTATTTTCCCGGGGCCGCACCCAGGCACCATCCAGCCAGAGAATGTCTATTTTACCATAATTAGTCATCAGCTCTTCTATCTGATCATAAGTAAACTTTTTATAGTTTTCCCATTTCTCGGGATGCTTGGCAGGGTCATAATTCACATGTCTGCTCCCTTTGGGATAAAAGGGCCACCAGTAATCCTCACAATGCCAGTCCGGCTTGGAGAAATATGCCCCGATCCAGAAATTCTCTTTCCGGAAAGCATCAAATATCTCTTTCGTAACATCAGCCTGTGGATTAGACGAAAAAGGACATTTCTCAGAAGTTATTTTATAGTCAGTAGTTTTAGTATCAAACATACAGAACCCGTCATGATGTTTAGTGGTAAATACCACGTATTTCATTCCTGCGTTTTTAGCTGCCTTAACCCATTTCTGGGGATCAAAATCAAAAGGATTAAAGGTGCGCTGCAGATTCTCATAATCTTCCAGATAATCAGAATAATTCTCCCATCTTGCCAGGTCTCTACCTATCCAGTCTTCGGAACAGATCGTCCACGATTCCATCACACCCCATTGTGAATAAGGTCCCCAGTGCATCATCAGCCCAAACTTATAATCCTGCCACTGACTGATCTTTTTATTGAGATTCTCATCTTTTGGCTTATGATATTCCCTGGTGAAAGCAGATAAAGTAACAGAACACACCAAAATCAAAATTACTAACCATATTCTCATAATATTCTCCCTGAAATTTAAATTCCTGAAAACAATCTAAAACCTAAAACCCGGCAGGTTTTGTAAAGAAGTTTACTTTACAAACGCAGAGCGTACGAAGCAACAGGACAACCATTGCGGAGGATAAAACCATCCGCAAGGTCTCCGCTTCTATATTATTTCTGACATTGCTGCCAGCGGAAACCAGATGATAACAAAATATTCCCCATTGCCCTAATTTGTCCACCTGCATTTGTAAGGTGTCATCAATAAAGAAAAAGGAGAAAGTTATGAATGCAGAAAACAGATTTGAAGAAATAGGAATAATCATTCCGGCGATTCCAGAAACATCTGGTACAGAAGAGGAGATAGACCAGGAAATCAACAAGTTGAATGAAAAACTGAAAGTTGAATTTGAAAAAATGATCAATTATTGCAACACTGTATGTAATATTTCCAGAACAGAGATCAGTAAATTTGAGCTGGATTTTTTGGCGAAAAAGCATTATACAAAAAATGAATTGATAACTGATGAAGATCGCTGGAATGAATTGCAGGTTAAGTGGTTGCAATTAAATAAGAAATATTTTGAACTGCAATCTAAACTTGCTCATACAGGATGTGATGAATATGACATGAACTATATGATGCAATCTGAATTATACCAGTTTTTCCATGAAGATATGGACAAACGAAGAGAGAGGTTAGAAGCCCCGATTTTGCGGAAGATTGAGCATGTAAATGCTGAAATAGCCGAAATTGATGCTGAACAAGCACGGCTTACAAGTTATACGATTACAGGAAATATAAATGACACTAAAGAATTATTGCAGGAAATATTTATTTTGTTATTGTCAGAAAAAGAATAAATGTATTTTTTAGTACTTTTTAAAAATATGATAGGTTCTATGAGAATACTAAGGAGGTTTATCAGTGAAATTGAAGGAGAAATTATTAGCCTTAGATAAAGAGAAAGCTTCTCTTTTGGGGAAAATATATGATCTCAATAAAATATTACTTGATGCTAATGATCCAGAAAATGCCAAAACTATCGGAGCTTTAGAAGAAGAAAAGTCAATACTAAACAGGAAGTTTGAGGCAGTTACCTCAGAAAGGAAAGCGCTTATTGCGAAAATAGATGATTTGAAGAAGCAAATTTCTGATATTAGCAGTGATGAACAGGTTAATAAGTTATTGGCTTATTTTAAAGATACCCGCTGGTTCTTTTTTGAGAATAAGAAAATGCTGATCTTTGATAAATGGACGGGAATGCTCTGGGGTAATGTGGAGAATTTTGATTGTCCTGAGGAAACGCTATATGGTCAAGCTGCCGAGTTAATAAAAAAAATCAAATGGCATAATCTTGCTGGATGGCGACTTCCTGAGGTCGATGAAGTTCCGGAATATAATGATGACCTTCCCCAAATAAATTGTTTAGATAGTAGTAAAGAGATTGTTAAGGCTGATTTGCTAATAGCATTTGGGCGTGGATCCTATACTATTTTAACAAACCAAGGTTGGGTTGACACAAGAAAAAATAATCGCAGCGCTGTTTCCTATTATACCTCAACATATAATCCCTGTAATCCAAAATTTAAGACAAACAAGTATAAACCAGCTCCCAAAAGTGATTTTATCAGCGATAAGGATGAGAAGAAAAAAATCGAAGATGAAGAAAGAAAAGTATTTGCCTTAATCTCATTTTTTATTGAGCAGGACTGGGTTCCGAAATTTAAGGATAAAGAACTTGCAGCAGTATATAAAGCTTATGTAGAAAAGCCGATATTATTAGAAAAGCTGGCAGCAATAAATGAACAAATAGCATCATTGAGCAAAGAGACGAAGAGCAAGACGATCACAGCAGAATATGATTATCAGGTACCGCTGCTGAATTACAAATTAGACGAGATCAATAATTCCGCTTTGCAGTATTATCGCAGCAGCGTGAAATGGATAAATAATCTGATAAAGGGCTTAGATGATTTTGGCAATGAAAATAACGAGTTTTTCTCTAAAATTGAGCAAATTCAAGTTGAAATGACTAAGAAGTATCAGCCTGAGCCTGATTTCACAGAAGCAGAAAACAAGTTATTCAGCCATTATCATAGCAGTTTTCAAAGCATATTCGATTTTGATTTTGATATTGTAAAGCAGCAATTATATGGTTTTAAAGAAGAAGCTGAGACTCAGTTAACTCTTTTGAAGGCTGTTAGTTCAGCAAAAGATAAAATAACATCACTGGCGAGGATTGAAAAGCAGGAGCGTCCCGATTTCCGTTTTTTTGCAGAATATACAGGGGAAATGTTACAGGAGAAACTAAAGAAATTTGTCTGGTATCAGGAAGAAAATAAGCAGATAGATCAGATATTAGCTCAGATAAAAGAGTGGTATGAAGATTATCAGGTATTTGCAGACAAGACGAAGCAGGATTACTTTGAAAAGTGCGAAGCAGATCATATTGACAAAGAGAGCTATACACTCTGGTTTGAAGATTGGAGAAAGGAGCGGTTTTTAGTAATTACAAAGGTCTTTTCCTTAGTTTCAGAAAGTTTTATGCCTCGTAGATTAGCTGAGAGTGTAGTATTATCAATTATGGAGGCTGCGGTTGATTACCGGGAGCAGTTAGATAGTTTTTATGAGTCAGAGAGAACAAATATATATCAGAAGTTTGCTTTTCAAGCTGGTGGTGAATTACAGGACAAATTTGAAAAAGAGATAGAGTTAGCAAAAATCACTTCAAAATTTACGGAGAAACTGCAAAAGATAATGTTTGAAGGTTCATCAGCTGAGAAGATATTTATTTTACGCTGGGCAAATGCCTGGTTTGATTCACAGATAGAGCAAATCGTACTGTTTGCCGAACAAAACCAGCTGTCAGAATTCACACCTGTTTTCACGGATGCAGTAAATAAACTGCGAATATTGCAAAAGCAGAATATGGAAGTATTTTTAAATGACATCCAGACTTTCTCTAAGATGGTAAAAAAGAGAAATGACGAATACAATGCTCTCATGTTTAAAATGAGAAAGGAACTGATGAAAGGGAAAAAGAAATGAGAATAAACAGAGCTAAGTATCATTCTCACGATATTGTCATTTGTAATAATCAGGGCTCTAACTATGATATTGTGAAGAAAGGGGAGGACTATGATGAAAAAAGTTGCCGTTGAAATAAAGGCGTTAGAAGAAAAAATAGAGACACTGCAAATAGAGTTGAATAAATGCAATGAAACTTTACTTGGGGCAGAGCATCCTGAGAATGTTTTAAAGATAACCGAACTGGAAACAGAAAAGGCAGTGTTGGCAAAGAATCTGGGAGGGGTGAACGCTCAGGCGGCAGAATTAAACTCAAAAATTGATAAACTTAATTCTAAGATTTCTGATATCAGCGATGACGCTCTTTTAAAAAAACTGTTTTCTTCTTTAAATAGCAAACGCTGGTACTTCTTTGAAAACAGGAAAATGTTTGTGTTTGATAAGCAGACTGGAATGATTTGGGCAAATTTGAGACAGTTTAAAACTTACGAAGCTAATTATGAAACAGCAAAAAAAGAAGTTAAAAAAATAGCCTGGCATGGTCTTACTGGTTGGAATTTACCTTCCAGAGAAGAGTTGGAGGAGGTATTAAGAAGTGAGTCATTTAAGGAAGTTAACACAAAAGAACTAAGTGGGTTTTATCATATTTCATTGTCTAGGGATTCATATATGAGGATATCAGACTTCGACGTTAGTCCTTACTCATATATAAAACGCTATACCAAAAACACTACATGCTTCATTCCTTGCAATTCCACCTATGCAACGACAAAGTTTGTATCTCTTGATGAAGATATAAATACATGCTCAAAATCGGGAATGACGCGAACGGTAGCAGAAATGAAGATACCAATAGCATTAATAGAATTTTTTAATACTCAAGGCTGGATACCAAGCTTTGAAGATGATTCCCTGGCTAAGATATATAAGGATTACACAAACAAGCCGAAACTACTGCAAGAGCTTACAGAAGTAAAATCTCAGCTTGCCAGATTAAATAAGGAAACAACCCGTAAAGTAATTACTGCCAATTTTGATTACCATGTTCCCTTGTTAAGCTATAATCTAGCAGAAATCAGTGATTCTGCTTTGCAATACTACCGTAAAACAGTGCAATGGATAGACAATTTACTAATAGGTTTAGACGATTTTGCCAAAGAGGAATCTCAGTTTATTGCAAAGACAAAAATAATACAGGAGAAGATTTCCCGGGAATATGAGCCTGTTTCTGATTTAACTGAAGAGGAGAACAAGTTTTTTGGGCAACAACATACTCGTTGGCAGGAAGTCTTTGATTTTGACTTTGATATAGTAAAACTAAAACTTATTGGATTTAAAAGCGAAGCAGAAGCGCAACTGAAAGCACTTGATAATGTTGGTTTTTCTTCTGACAAACTGATACAATTAGCCTCAATAGAGAAACAGCAGCGTCCCGAATTCCGTTTTATGGCAGAATACACTGGTGAGTTAATCCAGGATAAATTAAAGAAGTTTGTCTGGTATCAGGGAAAAGGTGAGCAAATTGAATTGATTATAGCCCAGTTGGAGGAGTGGTTTGATGACACTCTCATTTTTGTTGATAAGACAAAAGATGACTTCTATGAAAAATGCGACCAGGAAAGCTGTGAAAAAGAAAAAGCCAGGCAATGGTTTGCTGATTGGCGAAAAGAGCGGTTTTTATTACTTGTGAAGGTTTTCAATCTGGTATCTGATAGCATACTACCACGAAAACTCAGTGAAGAGATGATTCTCGATATCATTAACATTGCCAAAGACTATAGGGCACAACTTGATGCTTTCTATGTTGATGAGCCTCTGAATATCCATCAGAAATATGCGTTTCAGGCTGGTGGAGAGCTTCAGGAAAAATTTGAACAAGAAATGGGATTGGCAAAGATCACAGACAAGTTTACTGCAATATTGCAGAGCCTTATGTTTGACAACACCTCATCGGTACAAAAAATACTATTGATCCGCTGGGCTAAAGAATGGCTGGACAATCAAATAGAATCAATTGTGCTATTTGCTGAAAAAAGTAACTTAACTGATATTACACCTGTTTTCAGGGATGCAGTAAATAAACTGCGAAAATTGCAAACCCAGAATATGGAAGTATTTTTAAATGACATCCAGACTTTCTCGAAGAAGGTGAAAAAGAGAAATGACGAATACAATGCTCTCATGTTCAAAATGAGAAAGGAACTGATGAAAGGGAAGAAGAAATGAGAATAAATAGAGCTAAGGAGTTTGGGAAGAATTATGAATCGTGAAATCATAAATCATCTACATTTTGATGAAGAACAATGGGAAAAGAATCCTCCTCAGCCGGCAGACCACATAAAAACACCACGGGCTGGGGGGATATACACGCACCATGGGATTTATATATCTGATGGGGAGGTAATTCACTTTGCTTCTGAAGATTCTGACAATCTTACTGGTGCCGGCAATGAGATAATTAATACTGATCTGAAAACATTTCTCAGAGGTGGAGAATTATTTGTAAGGATATATAATACTGAGGAGCAGAGCAGGTTATTTGACAAAGATGCCATTATTTCTTATGCCAGATCATGTGTAGGAGATGCAGGGTATAATCTGGTATTTAACAATTGTGAGCATTTTTGTAATGAATGCACTTTTGCAGAGCATAGAAGCACACAGGTGGATGCTGTAATCAAGCCAATGGAAAAAGGAGATGATAAAATGGGATTATTAGAAAAAGTTGGTAATTTAATTGAGAAAGTAAATACGAAGAGACGGATATTAGAAGAGCCCTCGAAAGTGGAAATTGCACAAATAGAAAAAATGAAAGCCATTGAACTTGCCGAAATTGAAAAAGAGAAAATAGTGCTTTCTGCCGAATTAGAGGGTAAGTTAAACGAATTTAATACCAAGCTGGCAATACAGTTAATGCAAGCCGGGTCGGAAGAATTTGTTAAATTGAACCAGAAAATGTTAGAAATTGCTAAAGAAGCTCAGCAGATGGAAATAGAGAAATATCAATTATTTGAAAGTGCCAGTCTGGAAATTCGGGAAAAGATTGAATCCTATTACAAGAGTTTCGGCAAGGAAATTGATGAGTACGAATTTGATTTTATAGAAAGAAGACTACCGCAATTACTAAAAAAACTGGAAGAATATCAACCGGGAAGCGGGATATATGATAACTATGAAAAGAGTATTTTACATTATAAAGAGAGTTTCATGGATAGAATTCAAACCAGAATTAAAATGCTGCATGATAATCAAAGGCAATTGATACAATCTTCGGATGCCACCAAAGAAAAAATACTGATTAATTCTAATAAGCTGATTGAAAAGCGGATGGACATACTGGAAAGAGCGATCCAGGAGTCACAGAAAATAAAATTAGATTTCACATCCCAGAAACCTCAGAAACGTTTGGCTGATAAACATAAAGAACAGGATGCAAATGAAATACGGCAAATTGAAGCAAGAACTGAATCGAATTAAAGACTCAGAATTCTGGATTGAAAAGAATCCCGAACCCGGAGATCATATTCGCCGGAGAGGTGGCATCTTCAACCACCATGCCTTATATATTTCAGATGGAGAAGTGATTCATTTTACTTATGGCAAAAATGGGATTATGGGCAAAGAAGGATTTCTTGAGCTAACCAGTTTAGAGGATTTTAAGGGGAAAAGAAAAGTTGAAGTAAGAGTATATAGTGAAGAAGAGCAGAAATGTCTTTTTCCAGTAGAAATAAGGATAAAAAATGCTCTGGCAGCAATTGGCAGAAAGCAATATGATGTTTTATTCAGCAATTGTGAGCATTATATCAGTTTTTTCACGATGGGAAAATTTGAAAGCAGGCAGATAAATATCCTGGTAGATAAACCGATTGTGAAAAGCAAAGAAACAGGGATAAATAATTTACTAAATAATATTTATATAGAAATGACAAAAATAAAGGAGTAGAATAATGGGCGGTGGATCAAGAACAACATATTCATATAATTATGAACCCGATAGGGTGAAAGCGGCGGAAATCGAAAAAGAAAAGGCGATCATTATCGCTAAGCTGCAGCAGGAAAACATAGATAAAAACAAGCAGGCTGAATTTGAGCTGATGCAGGCGAATGCCAATTTTCAGTTAGACATTATGAAAGCTAAGGAAGAAGGGTTCACGAACGTTGTCTCAGCACTTACTGAGATGATGAAAGAATGGAATATCCTGGGTGAGCAAAGAATTGCCTTTATGAACAATGCAAAATTTGATGTAGCAGTAAAAATAAATAACCTGTATTCCGAATTGATCTCCAAAGTAGATGAAGATTCTTTTGAATTTCAATTGAATAAAATTCCCAAAATGCTTGAAACATCAGAGAAACTCAAAGATCCTGATTCTCGAAAAAGTTACCAGAATAGCATTGATAAGTACATCGCGAGTTATATAGAAGACAAGAAAGAAATGACAAAGTCTTATCGAAAACAGCAGGAAATATTGATGCAGTCAAGTATAGATTCTATTGATGCGATCAATAGTGAAGTCACGCAAATTGTGATGAACAGGGTGGAATCGATGACAAAAACAATCCAAGGCGACGTAGATTTCAAGCAACTGCCAAATTCAAAAAAGCGGATTGAAGCGATAAAACAAGATAATCCGAAGCTAATAAACAATGATTAGCGTACTATATAAATGAAATATATCCAAGGTAGAAATACCCCTCTGATCAGGCAATGGCAGGTTTTGTTGAAAATCAATAACTCCTCAAATGGGGTGACTAAAGGCGAACTTGCCCTTGACCACAATGTTTCTAAAAGGACAATTGCCAGGGACATTTCTACATTATCAAGTTGCGGTTTCCCTATTTATGAAGATTATGAAAGTGATGAATATGGACAGGTACTTTATAAAATAGAGAATAAATATAAATTTCCATCCATCAATTTTGAAATAGAAGAATTGATGAATTTATTTAATCTTTATTATTCAATAGTGAGCAAGAGTCCGTTTTTAAAGAATTCATTTCAGAGATTTTTTCAGAAAGTGAAATATTCTATCGGGCATGAAATGAATTCATTTTTCAAAGATGCTGATAAGATTTTCTTTTCTGATACATACTCTCCGATTAAATACGATGAAGAAATGGAAGAAACCCTGTTTTTGATTTTTGAAGCTATTCGCGATGATGTAAAAGTAACCTTTGATTATTTCAGCATGAAGAGGAAAGATACCAAAAAAGTGACTATTTCTCCGCTGGCTATCAAATATTTTAATCAGAATTATTATATTGCAGGATATTTAGATGAAACCAGCAAGGTTTATACCTGGGCATGCAACCGGATTTCCAATTTCAATCAAACAACACAGAAACGAACAGCGATCAAGTTTGATGCAGAAAAATACTTTGATAGTGGATTTGGAGTTTATAGCGGTAATATAATAAATGTAAAAATCGAATTCTCAAAAGATATTGCTCCCTTTATTAAAGAACGAGTCTGGCATAAAGATCAGAAATTTACTGATTGTGATAATGGTTCTGTTCTTCTGGAAATCCCTGTGAGCAGCTTGTCGGAAATTAAAAAAGTGGTTTTAAGTTACGGTGTAAATGCCAGAGTTATTGAACCCGAAGAATTAAAGCAGTTAATTAAAAATGAGCTAACTGAAATGCTCTCTAATATGTGATCGTTATTCGCTATATAGAAGTTCTCAAAATCGGCTAGCCCTGTTTATTGAATATAAACAGGGCAAGCCATCAGATACTAAGCTATTAAATAAATTATATCCAGTACTCCATAGTAATCATAAGAATCTGCTAAAAACATTGAGCCAATTACTGCTCCCCAGAAAGCCATTGATAAAATGAAACCACCCACTGCTGTGAGAATCAGTATTAATCCCTGCTTCTTTTTGGCTGGCTTTGTGAGCCCTATGATCCCGAATATTAACCCTATCAATCCCCCCACATAAGGTACCAGTACCGTTACCAAAATCAAAGCTACAAAAACTCCTGTAGTCCACTTGCCATCTTCTGCTCCTGCAATTGCTTCTTTACCTACTCTTCTGCCACATTTCACGCAAATTACCGCATCATTTGCTACTTCGTTTCCACATCCTGGACAAAACATAATCATCTCCTTGGTTAATTTTCTTCAATCAAGGCTAATATTTCCTTGATCTGAACTTGAAACAAGGATAGTTTTCACTATTGACAGATTAGGGCAATACGTAAAAATATTGTCATGGACTGTCTGATAAAGGCAAAAACTTATAGCGGACGAAGCAACAGGACAACCATTGCGGAGGATAAAACCATCCGCAAGGTCTCCGCTTTTATATTATTTCTGACATTCCTGCCAGCGAAAACAGGAAACCAGATGATCATTGACCAGCCCGGTTGCCTGCAAGTGAGAATAGATGATTGTGCTGCCCAGAAACTTAAACCCTCTTTTCTTCAAGTCTTTGCTTATTCTGTCAGATAATTCAGTATGAGCCGGTATTTCTCTCATCGTTTCCCAGTGATTGACTATCGGTTTGCCATCTACAAAACCCCAGATATAATTACAGAAACTCCCAAACTCCTTTTGTGTCTCCAAAAACCTCTGGGCATTATTAATAGAAGCTGCAATCTTCAGTTTATTGCGCACAATACCGGCATTTGCCATCAATTCATTGAATTTAAACTCATCATACGCTGCTATCAGTTCCGGCTCAAAGTTATCATAAGCCCTGCGATAGTTTTCCCGTTTCTTTAAGATCGTGTACCAGCTTAAACCAGCCTGAGCAGATTCCAGCACCAGAAATTCAAATTGAGTGCGGTCATCTCTGGCAGGAACACCCCACTCCTTGTCATGATAATTGCGGTAAAGCTCATCCTTATCTCCCCACGGACATCTCATATTATACTCCTACAATATTTAATATCTTAGAATTCCTTAAGTGATTCCTGGATGCCTTTATGAATTTCATACCAGAAATCGAGAGCGGCTTCTGCTTTATTTTCTTCAAAGCGCTTAAGCCAGTGTAACAGCTGGGGGTCATCGGCTTTATCGACTTCAACTTTACGTTTTAGAAAGCTCAGTATGAAGTCCAGATTACGTTCAGATTCCCAGAATACTCCGGCATTTCGACTATTGATACGTGAGGCGGTCATATTAATATTATGGAGAAATTCGTCTTTCAAGTTATAAATTTTATCCATGATCTCCGGAAGCATTTCTTCTGCCCAGCCTCTATGGAAACGGCATACACCTAAATTATCCATAACCAGTTCTGCCTGGAATCGCTCTGCTGAAAGGATGCCCAGGTCACGGGGGCGGAAAAATTCATTGCCATAATACATGTAATATTTGCCCATAATAGCCATAGGGGACAGCACTCCCGGTGTCCAGTATTGATTAGGCACCATCCAGCCTTTACGGGCAAAGGCAATATAGAGGAATTTATCAAGAACTTGTTTTCCTTTCAAGCGCGTGAGCTTTCTGCCAAACTTTCGGGCACCTTCGGAGAAATTCAATATACCGCGATTCTGGATGATGCTGTCCAGCAGTTCAATTCCAATATCGGCATTTTTGGCAGAATCATTTATCAGATCGAAATTAGGGAAGTCAAATACAGGCTTGGCAGTAACGCCAGCTTCTTCCATTGATAATAGACCTTCATCCAGGCATTCCATCAGCCAGGAAAGGACTCCACCTGCGGAAATGGCATCAAATCCTAATATATCGGCATGATGAACCAGTTTTTCTGCTGAGCGTTGATCGAATATCCCGCAAAGTGGACCCAGGGTTTGATAGGGTTCGTAATCTTTTTTAAATTCACCATTCAATTTTTTGCATAGTGCTGAGCAGGGTTCTCCGCAGGTTTTTTGCTGTTTGGTTATGATAGTTTCTTCATTGAATTGTTTCAGGTAGTGATCGATAATGAATTTCTGGTGAAGATCTAATCTCTCTTCTTCTTTATAATAGATGCTTTTATAATTAAATGCCAGCAATCTTCCCGCTACATTGGCATAATTAACGCCCAGCGTACCACCAGTCTGGAATTTGGGATCAAATCTATATTTGGTGGTTGCTTCAAAATCTTTTACAGCCAGGATTTGATCATATTTATCCTTAAACCACTTATTAGCAACAGTGCGATCCCGAAAATCTTCTTCCAGATGGGTTCCGCCATAAATTATTGCGGCAATGCCATGTTCCTGAAAGAGCTTTGAGCCTAATCCACCCCGACCAGCCCAGGTATCGACATTAGTTAATTTATTATCCCGAATGGGAACGGAACAAATGCCGCCCATATCAGTGGCTGAGGCTGCGGGACCAGTAGCTAATATCCGAGGAGTAGAACTATATTTATCAGCAAATTCCTGATAGACGTAATCCATTAAGGAATAAACACCCTTTCTGCCAGATTGCCAGATATCTGCTATCTGGATGGGGAATAGCTCAACCTGGATTTCTTCTCCATGGTTACGGTTTAAGTATAAAATGGAAGGAGTGGGAGCTTTGCCGATAATAGATAAGAGATTAATTCCTAAATTATTGAATTCGAGACCGGCACCGCCCATGGAAGAAATATAGAATCCGCCCCAGCAGGGAGAAAAACCGGAGAAAATAAGTCGATTAGAACCCGGGAGGATGGAACCTGCAAATAATCCGACCCCAATATTGAGACTATTAAGCTTGCCTGATAAATGCAAACCAAGGTCAACAGGTCCAAAGAAATCTCCTACTTTATAACGGTCTGTACGGTAAAATGAAGTATTTACATTAACCTGTAATACTCTAATAGTTGAAATCATCTATCCTCCTTGAAAAGACTATTAAACAATACTTTATCAAGGAAACAAAAGAAGGGTGTAGTGTCAAAGGAAAGTTTGCTGGACTGGCAGAGTGAAGAACTTTAAATTACAATATCTTCATATTCTTTAATAGTTCTGATTTTTCTTCGATTCAATAAAACAATGCCAAATGTAAGAGGACCAATACGTCCGATAAACATCAAAATAATAATAACAAATTTGCCTAACCCGGAAAGCGAAGACGTTATTCCCGTGCTAAGGCCTACAGTCCCGAGTGCTGAGGCGGACTCAAAGAAGATAGCTTCAAAGCTGAAATCTTCAATTGTGAGTAGTAAAAATACACCGAAAAATAAGATGATAAAATAAAAGGTGAAATTAGCAATTGCATAAATTACTCTATCAAAAGGAATTGTTCTATTCATCAGTTTGATCTTGAATATTTCACCAAATATAGAATCAAGATCATCAGCATTTTCAATGATTTCTTCGGTAGTAACTTCTGGTTTTTTTATAGAGAAAACCCCAAGAAGTTTATTATGTTTAGTGCTTCTTGTAATAACTTTCTTATCCTGCTTAATTTTATAATTTACAAATTCTTTTTTATAGGAGAAAATACTGCCTAAGATTCCAAATAGCGCACTTAGGGTAGTAGATTTAATACCACCACCAGTTCCTGAAGGGGAAGCACCAATTATCATAAGCAGGGTGAGGATAAACAGGGATGAAGATTTTAGAGCACCAATGGGAACGGTATTGAAACCTACAGTAGTAAGAGCTGTCATTGTCTGAAAAAAAGATTGCAGCAACACATTGGCGCGGATTAAACTTGTATCATTCTTAAAAAAAGCTTCAGTAAAAAGAAATAAAGTACCTAAAATCAGAAGGGTAATAGTGGTAGTAATGATAACCTTACTCGTGAAAGTAATATTATCCTTTTTCCCTTTTAATACAAGCCAGACATCAACCATAACAATATATCCAATTGCTCCAAGAAAACTCAATGCAAAAACTATAAGATTTAAAAAAGTATTATTGGCGTAAGACTCAAAACTATTGCTATAGAGGCTAAAGCCAGCAGTACAAAATGAGGAGACACTGTGAAAGAAGGCACTCCATACAGGATTAACCCGCGGATCACCACGAAAAGCGAAATATAATAATATTGTACCAATAACCTCGATCGATAAAGTATAAACTACAATGCTCTTGATGAATTTGCTGATCTTGAATTCTTTGGGGAGACTGAAAGCAGTTTTATGAACTACTTCACGATCCTGCGAAAGACTATGTTTAGTTGAAAGGATAATGAATGAACCAAAAGTCATGTACCCGATTCCACCGAACTGGATTAAGATCAAAATTACAATTTGTCCCAGAATACTGTAATTTTCTGCAATATTTATAGTCGCTAATCCGGTTGTTGATATTGCTGAGACAGTGATGAATAAATTATCCAAGAAAGGGATATGAGCAAGCCGAAAGAAAGATATAGAGAGAAAAATAACTCCTATTATAATATAGGACACATACCCAAAGAATAAGGTTACTTCTGGATTTCGATCTTCTAAATATTTTTTTATTATATTCACAAATCAACTCCTGCTTCATCTCTTATAACTTGATAATTTAAATAAACCTGGATTCAAAAATTCAGAATCCTTTCATTATCATTATCAACTGAGCCAGCCATCTTCAAATCCATTTTTAAAAATATCTTAAATAGGAAAATAATACTATAATGTCAATAAGTTTCTTCTTGCACCTGCCGAGTCTCATTTGGAGTGAGTATAGAACACAGATAACGCGGATCAGACAGATTAACACGGATTAACACACGAAGTTAAGAAAGGGTGGCTCAATTTTCGCGTAGATGCATGCAGACATTAAGGACTTAGCGGACATATCAATTTGGGTGCAGGTGACACTGTTCGCAGAAGTGGGATATGATTCATTCTGCTATTTCTGGTTAGCTAACAATCGGTTGCAGTATTAAAACTTAATCCCAATAAATATTAATGGATATTGATAAAAGAATCTGTTATCCTGTTCAAAGTCTTTAAAACTTTCAGGCTTATTTCCTGCATATAATCCAAAACCGAAAGGCCATTGCAAAGTAGAGTAAAACGGAATATTCCCAATATTGAAATCAAACTGATATCCTAATCTAAATTCATTCCAAATATCAAAGCTTTGATAATATTTATCTTCAATTTTTTCATAAAAATTATCATAAGTGGGCCATAATTGATATTCAATATGAAGATTTTTCCATAAGTATCTCCTATATCCTAAAATTAATGCTGAGGCATTTGTATTCCCAAAATCATACTTTATTTTCATATATGATAATCCTGCGATCAGTTCATCTTTATCATTTACCTGATAAAGATACTGTATGCCATATATGTTTACTAAAGGAGAGATTGGACTTAATTCCAGGGAGTTTTTATAATGATATTCTTGTTCTTTATCTGATGATTGTGAATATAAATTGAGTGATAACACTGCCAAAATGACAAAAATTAAATATAGCTTTATTTTCATAATAACCTTTCTATTACTTTAAACATTAATACTCATTTATCAATGCCCTTTTTCGTTAATTGAGTTTATCTCATATATCTCTTACCAGTCTCACGTAATTATAGATTCTGACAGCATCATTTTGAGGTCCATGCCCTTCAGGATAGTTAGCCGGGTCACCAATCATAAAATCAGATTTTTGTGAACCTGCGCCATGAACATCCTGCCAGACACCATCCATATATGCCATTGCTCTTCCAAAGGGAATATAGCATCCCATTCTACTTGGACCATCAACTAAAACGGTACCAGACCAGAAATAAGGATAATCTTCTTCACCGGCTTCATTCGTAATTGTACTACAAGTAAAATAATCGATGTCGATTGCTGCTGAGGATGTTGATTCTGGTGATCTGGTATAATCTATGATGCTGTGGAGTTCCTTTATATTGGGAAGCCGCCAGTCGTTGTAACCAAGATAACTCGCTGTGTTTTGAGTCTGAACCCAAGCCAATGCTTCTTGCCAGTCAAGCCCTTCACTGCTGTCATTTTGTGACCACATCAGCTCCGTTGCCAGGTCAGAGATAGTACCGTCATTGTTATTATGGAAATTGTTATTACCGTATCCTGTATTACCGCGAACATATCTAACATAAAGTTCGTCGTTCAGTTCAGTCCAGGTTGGCGGGAGGAATTTCTTATAGCCTTTGCTGCGACCATCGGCAAAGTTTACGCCAAATACGGTAGGCTGATCGTATTGAGTAGTGCTTACGTATTCCGTACCAGACCAGTCCTGACAATCGATAATTCGTTCGTCGCCAATACCGCTGCCATATTCAAAATCAAAATAATCAGTATCTATAAACGGCACATATCCTTCGGTTGAATAAACACTATTTCCATTCTTGCCGCTAAACAGGAATAGTGAATATAATTCCTGGATAGAGGGCATACGCCAATCGTCATAGCCACCAGTATCATTAGCAGACGCACCTGCAACTGCTTCGTCCCAGGTCATTTTTGAGCCGCGTGCTTTTACCCACATTAGTCCAGTGATATTATCAGTAATTGTACCGTCACCATTATCAGTATAACTCGTTCCTGCATCGGGGTAAGTGGCATCCTGACCATAAAAAGGGTCATTAGGTCCGGGGGTAGAGATTTCTCCTAAATTGTTATAAAACGTTGTTTGATTTGTCCCTGCAATAGGAAAATCTGACATATTATTATCATTTGGTTCGGTGGTACTCTTACTACAACTTGCTGAGATAGTTAGCAAGATCAATATAATAAGAAAGGCAGGAAAATTTTTACAGTTCATTTCTTTCTCCTTATTTTTTCATAACTATTATCTAAGACACCTAATATTAAAATTACCTGCGTTTTTTTATTTATCGTGAAAGACGGAACCAGACGATTCTTCGTAACAAGAAACTATAGCCCAGAATCGTTATGATTAAGGTAAAAAGTACTAACAGGCCTTGCAGCCCCCGCACAATCGGGGCTTATGGATTCATCATTAACTCTTTCCGATAAAAAACTTTACAAAATCTATCATAAAAATTTACTGAAGCAGACTAAAAAGGGGGAAATCATGAAAAAGACTTTGATTATTATTTTGATTTTAGGTTCAATATTATTTTTGTTTTCACAAATGAGCCCACAGGATAGTAAACAGGGAATAATTCTGAGAGAAGATTTTAACAACAACAACTATAACTGGGATCTGTTTAATGATGAAAGCGGAAAAGCTGAAATTAGAGATGGCAAATTTTATTATGAAGGAAAAGATGCATCTGGCAACCTCCATATTTTTAACAGTGATCTTACAACCCAAAATCTGGACCAATATGTAATTGAAACCAGTATTCAGCATGTCAGTGGTGTAAATGAATACGCTATTGGCTTGATATTTGGAGTGAAAGACGGGAATAATTATTACACTTTTGATATTACGAATAACGGATATTTCCGAATTACAAAATACGAAGACGGTGATCATAAAAAGGTCTTGGAATGGTCATCCTCGGATGCTTTAAATATAGATAAACCAAATAAGCTTACAATTATTAAATTCTCTACTGTTTACTATTTTGCTGTAAACGATGAACTTGTTACTATGCTCGGTGAACAAACTTTGCAAGGTTTCAAATTAGGCTTTAATGTATTTAATGCTCAAGCTTTTGAAGCTGATTATATTGAATTGAGACATATTTCTCAGGCTGATAAGGATATACTGCCGAGTTATTTATTTACAGGTAGTTCAGAGAATAATGCTTCAACAAGTAACTCTAATGAAGAAGATGAATATCGGGAGAATTTCCAAAAAGCCTTTAGAAAAGTCATCGATGCTGCAAATGTGTATTTTACAGGTTTATATAACGAAGATCAATATGTGGATGATAATAACAAGCTGCAGAAATTGAAAGTACATTTTCCGGAAGAATATGAATCCACTTATTATCGTCATGATTATTTGCCTGGGGAATATATGGATGATCCACCCGTTGGGGAAAAGCATGTGATACAAATAGATTACAATACTGTTAAAGAAAACAGTGCATTGGCTGCCTACGGAATTATCGAAAATGATAAAGATAAAATGAAAGCCTGCTATATAAAGCTTATCAATGAGTTGAATGAGATCAAATATGAAAATATTGGTGGTGGTGATTGGAAAGAGATCGATGATGAGAAATATGTTTTCAAAATGATCAGTACTACCGACAAATATCCTCAAGTTGCTGTGGTAATCGAGGTTGGAGAATTGCTGGGTGTGAAATTGAGGTTTATAATAGAAGAAAAGTGGTCTGAATAATAATATCCCTTACTGTTTATAGAAATGAAGTGATGAAACAAGTTGTAGAGGATAAGATTTAAGAAAATATTGGGGGATGTCAGCTATAGAGAATACTGGTATCTGCTATAGATATATCAATAATATATTGTCAGGTGTGTTTTCTTAGCTAATTTATCAAGTTTATCTTCGGTAGGGAAATTGTTGTTTCATTTCTGATTGTATTTTTCCCAGAAGCTGGATTTGCGTCCATGATCTTTGTTTAATAAAACAAGGAAATCTTTGTGGTTCATTTTATCTTTCCAGTCAATTATTTTTGGTGCCAGTATATCTAATTTTTTCAGGTATTTAACCGCATGTGAATATGCTTTGTTAAAGCCACGCTCCAGGATCGAGATCAAGAGGCTGCGATAGAGGGTAGTGGCAGCAAGATAACGGTTTTGGGATTCCATTTGTTCTGCTAAGGGAATCAAAATATGATAAAAGCTGCCATTTAATTGATCAGACCATTTTAGGATATATTCTTCCGCTTCCTCAAATTTATCTGTATCAAGTAGAAATTCAATATCTGCATAGTTTAAAGAGAGAGAATTCATAATTACAGCAATTTCGTCATTTATCACTTGGTCACGTTTATCATTACCGATAAGTTTCAGGTATTGATCAAGGTTATCAATATGATGCGATTCTCTTAAAATGTTAAAGAGCAGTTCTTTCAAATCTGCTTTATCACCTGTTTTAGCATAAATTTCTTTCAATAATTCATCTTTTTCATGCTTCATATATTCATTATCAGCAGGAATCATGTTAAGTAAGTTAAGGGCTTTATCAAACTCTTCATTTTTGATATGTATTTGGGCAAGTTCGAGGGTTCCCGGTATTTTCAATTCACCCCAATTTTCAATTCTAGTTTCTTCAAATAGTTTTGCATCTCTTATTTGCTTTGCCAGTGATTCAATTGGATATAAATAATGCCTTTTATCGCATTCAACAGTTTCTTTATCAGCCTTTTTCTGAAGGTAAGTGATCATTTTGCGGATATTCCTCTCAGGAAGGTATTCAGCAGCACGATCAATAAGTGTATCACGTACTCCATATTCGTTATTATTGAATAATTTAAGAACAATCTTCTCCAGTTTATCCTTATCAGGTAATTGAGAAGCATACTGAGAAAAAAGATCAACAGCTTCAATTGCGAAAACATCTCCAACGACTCCACTGGAATCGTCACATCTACTAAAAATATATTCATCAGCTTCAATAAACTTTGTTACAAGTTTTACACCTGTAAGAGGATCTTTTACAACATTTTCCAGATTTTCCAGCAGTCGCTGAAGTTCATTGGCAAGATTAAAACTTTCTCTCTCCCAGATAACTCTCTTTGAGCGTTTAAGACTGGCAAGTTTCTTATTAAAAATCTTTACTTTTTCTTCCGGTGTTGCTGTAAGGTTTTCTATCATTTCATAAACTTCATTGGAGGATTCTGCCAGCTCTATCAGCGTATCAGCTAATTTATCTGCCCCAAGTTTGATCAGTGCCTGCCTTTTATTTTCTGTCATATCTTTTTCCTTTATTCTTAACTTAATCTAAAATTATATATCAATATGATACATGTCAATAATTATAAAAATATTATTCTCAATGAATTTATATACTGTTCAATATATGTTGAGTGCTTTCACCACAGGTGATATATATTTGTAGCCCCTGGTTGAAGTGCAACGACTACCTGGGATTTTATTATATTCTCAACCCATCCTCCCCCAAACACCGACGCAGCCAGTGTTTGGGGAAGAATGGGTTACTTTGAAGATAATTGACTAATTAAGTAGGACCTGCACCGCTAACGGTATTCCGGAAGTGGGGCGAGAACTACGGGCAGTTATCAGCAGTAATATTTTCAGCGATTGATAGTGGTCGTTATCTGCACCCCACCTGGAAATACCCGGCGGTGCACGTGCACTTAGCTGGTGATTCAAGAGCATTAGACAAAATTATTGACAATTATCGAAGAATGGGGATTTCAATAACTTCAATAGATAAAAAACGGGGGGATCATGAAGAGCTTGATCATATTTCTTTTTTTGATGCAAATTACTGGATCATTATTTTCCGCTGCGGGTGACTCTTTGATAGTGCAGACAATTACATTTGATGATATAGAAAAGCGGCGGGACGTGTTTGAATTTCCTGATGATGAGCGCACCTGGGAAAAGATCTGGATGTATCGCACCTTGAAATGTGATGAGCGCACTAAGCAGGACAGCTTTCCCTGCGGGGAATGGGATTACTGCACCTATACTTTGATCCATAAGCCGGTGGGTGATACTGTGGAGGTATTTGAACTGGATAATTACATTACCCCTTATGGGAACGGGCTTGATCTGAATGGTGAATGCGGCTTTACATATATCTATGATGTTACGGATTACGCCCCACTCCTGCGCGGTAAAGTTGATCTGTCCTCCGGGAGCCAGTCAGAGCTTCTGGACCTTAAATTTATCTTTATAGAGGGAACTCCTCCTCGCGATGTGATCTCCGTGGAGAATATTTATGAATGGGGAAATTATAAATATGAACTTATCGCCAGGGACAGCATCTTCAAAGAAACAGAAATTATCTTAAATCCCCAGGCTTATGGCTATAAACTGCGAGCAAGGATATCCGGGCATGGGCATGAAGGACCGCGCAATTGCTGTGAATGGGATCGTAAAACTCATACCTATTACGTGGATGGCTACGTGCTCACTCGCTGGATAGTCTGGAAGAATTGTGGAGATAATCCTGTCTATCCACAAGGTGGTACCTGGCAGTTTGACCGCGCAGGCTGGTGTCCCGGGACTTCGGTGGATACATATGACTTTGAGATCACAGATCAAGTTGCTCCAGGAGATACACTACACCTGGATTATAGTATAGAAATGTACCGGGATAATGGTGAGAAGAATGGATATTTCCGACAGACGCATCAGCTTATCACTTATGGACCTCCTAATTTTGAGATAAATCCTGAGGTTTATGACATTATTGCCCCATCAGCAAAAGATGAATACAGTAGAGTGAACCCCATTATCAAAGACCCTATGGTAGTGATCAGGAATTCCGGCAGCCAGACCTTGAGAACACTTAAAATTGATTATGGATTAAAAGGTGAAGAGAAATACGAATACACCTGGAATGGTGTTTTGGAATTCACTGAGAAAGATACACTTATCCTGCCGATCATAGACTGGCTGGATTTCACAAATCTTGATTTCTATGCCAAATGCTCTCTGCCAAATGGGGTAGAGGATGTATACCCTGATAATAACTACCTGAGTTCAAAGGTGGTAGCACCGGAGATCATACCGAATAAATTCTATCTGCACATAAAAGCCCAGGGACTGGGCAGGGCAAAGGAAAATGCCTTTTATATTACTAATGATGTGGGAGGAGTATTATATGAAAAAGCAGCCTTTGAAGATAATGAGGACTTTCTGAAATTGATCGAACTGGAACCTGGGAATTATGAATTACGAATTATAGACAGAGCGGAAGATGGCATGATGAGGCATTGGTGGTATAGCCAATCCAATCCCGAATTAATGGGAGAAAATGGCAAAATAGAGCTGCTTGATCTTGAGAAAGAACCGCTAAAAACCTTAAAATATGATTTTGCAGAAGAAGAGGTATTCCGATTCAGGGTGGAATAAGATAAATATAACCACTCAGCTAAGCTGGATGGGACTGCCTAACAAGATATCTTAATTTCGGAAATGTTAGGCAGGTGATTATGAGAAAGAACCGTTGAAAGTCTTAAAATACGATTATGCCGAAGAAGAGATATTTATAATAATTTTGTAATTTTCCCGGTGCTCCCTATATATCGGTACTGCTATTTGTGAAATCCAATTGCACAAGATGGGTTTATAATTATCTTAATTTTATAAAAGTAATATTTTACGTCTATAGCGTTAATAAAATAAATTAGTAGTTCACTATCCAGGAACAATACTCATCAATTAACTTGTAATTTAGGGATTTCTTATCTGTTGCTTCTAAATCCTGCAAAGGTAAATAAAATTTTTGCCGTCCCCTTCTTACGCTTACCATGATACCAAGTCTTTTATCTGTAATGTCATTTTCTACAGCTATCAGCTTGAAAGTATCAGTATAAGATGGTCGAGTTTTTTTCAATTTCTCATATTCATCGCTATCACCAGGTCCAAGAACATAATATTCTTCCCATTGAAAATCATCTATGCCGGTTAATTCACAGGGCATCTCCAGCTCTTTTTGAAGATATTTGATATACTTTCTTAATGTTGCCATACTAACTACAATTTTCTCACCACTAACACCCAGTATTTCTTCATACCTTTTAATCTCTTCTTCATAACTGATCATGATTATTTCTCTCTCATTTATTTTTTTTTAAAATATAATTTGCCTACCTGATTCAGTCAACGAAAATCTAAGCTCATCTTTCGAGAATCAGCAGGAAACTGTTCAATGTAAGGTGAGAATAAAGAGATTTCGAGCATCGAACAAAACGAACTGAAGAATTGGTTTTCCATATGCAGTCTGTTTCATAACTTATCAACCTCCCTTGTTTAATTTCTCACTTTTTCCTCTTTTTTAAGATGCTCCTGATCTTTGGCGGTTGCTAATTTCTTCTCGCTTTCTATTCTTGCTTGCTTCCAATCCACTGCATCATGTAATCTCCTAGCTAATGCCATTTCTTCTTTTTCACTCAGTTTATGTTTATCTTCAACCATTTCACTACTCCTTTTTTAATTAAAATCATATTCAAGTCTAGTTATCAAACAACAGCCCAAACATGAACAGGTATGTTTCGGCAAAAAGCACTGCAAGACCGAACTGCTGAACGCTTGTTAGCAGCAATTTTCAAAATCACAGCACTATAACTACGAATATTGACTTTGTAATTTCAATGATTCATAATAATCTTCTGCTAATGCTGTAATTTTAAAATCTAACTCATTACCGGTAATTTCCACAGCTTTTTCTTTTATATCTAACAAATTTACACGGAAAAATTCTTTCCTTAATTTAACTTGATTTAATCTAAATCGAGAAAATTCTCTATGCAGTTTTGTTTCAAGGGCTGGCGCATCCTCACTATAAATCATCGCGTGAACATCAAATGAAAATGGAACACTTGCACCCCCCAATTCATTAACTCTTTCTAAAGGATCTAGTCTTCTTGTTAGCCCAATTTTGTATACATCCTCACCAAAAGAACCAATATTACTGATTATATATACATGTCCTCGTTTGGTTTGTTCTGCCATACTTTTTGCTCGCTTTTCATTTTCTTCTGCTTCTTCCAATTTTTTCTCAAGAAGAGCAATTTTCTCCCTTAATTTTTCCTTATCATTGTCATTTGAAATTTCAAATTCTTTTCTGGCTTCTTCAAGAGCATCTTTATACATTTTTTCTTCTTTCTGGGCTTTTGCTAATGCTCTTTCAAAATCTCTAATAGCCTTTTGCTCTTCTCTCATTTGTTCTTTTATCATTGCTTGTTCTTCTTTTTCTCGGGCATCTTTCAACTTAAATTGATATTGTAATTCGCATTCTTTGAACTTTAACTCAACGTATTCTTTATTGAAACCACATTTTAGAGATATTGATAATTGCTCAATTGTTGCTGCTAATTTATCAATTCTCTCAAGAATTTTCGCGTAATTACTAGTTCTAACTTTTTCCATTAAATTATCACACTCAACATTAAACGCTTTTAGCATTAACTGAGATTGGGCATTCAATATTTTTTTTGCATAAGTATTATTAGATGTTAAGGCTATTTGATCTGGAATAATTATCGCTTTTTTTTCACTTATAAGGGTCTTTTGATTTTCACGAATAATTTTTATTTCCTCTTTGAATCTTTCACTTGTGTCAAAAAGGTATTCAGGCTCATCGACGAAGCCAACGTTAATTAAATCCAATAAAGGCTCAAAAATTGACACATCATGCTTTATACTAATTAAATTATCCGATAATTCGGTTTTGGAACTCTCCAGAATTTCAATTTCTTTAGTAAGTTCATCAAGCCTCTGTTTTGATTCTTCCACATTTGCTTTTATTGTATTCTCATTTTTTTCAAGTTCCAGAAGGTGACTCAATTCATTGTTTAGATTTGTTAGTTTTTCTGTTATATCTGAAAGTGTAGAGTTTTTGTCTTCTATCGTGTTTGTTAAGCTCTGCAATTGTTGGTCCAAAGTTTTACCATCTTTTCTCTTCAATTTTAATTGGATAAATAGGTAAATAACAAGAACCAAGAAAACTATTGAAATTATTAACAATAATATTGATAATGTATTAAGTTCCATTTTTCCTCCAGCTATATTCTGTTTAGGAATTCAAGCCGTACAGTTCTTCTTTGTTTTATGCGAAGCTCGAATTCACGTTTTTCTTTTTCCAAATCATTCTTAATTTTTTCTTTGTTTGCACTTATTTGTTCTCTTTCAAATTGCATCTGTAATCTAAGCTCTTCTTTTTTTTGTCTAACTCTTTCACGATCAAGCTGTTTTAGTTGTCTGATTCGTTCTCGTTCTTGTCTTTCTCGCTCTTTATTAGCTCTTTTCATTTCTCGAATTGCCAAGTTAACTAATTTTGTACCTGTTCCCAAATTAACCTCCTATCAATTATCAAATTGCACAAATGCTAACAATGTAAGACGTATGCGAGGGATCATCCCGATTTTTTGGGACGTAGCACAACAAACAAACAAATCCTTGAACCTAAGGCTTGTAAGCCAATGGCTTGTTCAAGCAAAAAGTACTGCAAAACCGAACTGCCGACGCGCTTGCTATGGCATTTATATTCATTATATGAAAAAACTAGAAAGTGTTGAAATCACCTCAGCATACTTCTTGTAATTTTGGGAAACATTTGATGATGAAATGCTCGCTGATATACATAACTGATTTGATTGTATATTTTCTTCAATATTAGTGAAATTTTTACTAATCAAATATTCGATATATGATTTAGCGTTTGATCTAGTTTTGGATTTAAGATTATTAACACTCACCCAGTTAAAAGTAATATCAATAGATCTAGTGTTTTCATTACCAATAACTTCAATTTCAGTGCCACTTAATACTTTGATAATAGCCTTTAGCTTATCTTCATCCCATTCATATTCGTCTTTATAACGACTTCTAAAACATATTTCTTCAGCGATTAAATCACATGATAATACTTTATTAGGTTTCAAAGCAGCGATTTTTAATCTTTTTAGCTCATCTATTATTTGTGAGAAATCCCATCTTTTTGATTGAGTATTCATAGTGCAATTCCTTACTAACCTGCCCATTCTGTTACCCATCGATTTCCAATTACTTCTACTGAAGTATTTACGTGAATATTTATTTAACAATTCATACCAATCACTGTGTTTTTGCTGTGAAGGTTGAGGATCTTTTCCGCAAATAACAAAAAATAAAGTCATTCCAACACCAAATGAATCAACAGCTGCATTGATTGTAGATATATTGGAATTACTCACTAGTTGTTCTGGTGCTAAATATCCATTACCAATACTGAATGAAACCTCTTTCGACTCAATTGAAGATTTGTACCAAGCTAAATCAAAATCTAAAACATGGATATCATTAAGATCAAGTTCACCATCATGCCAACCAATCATGATGTTTGTAGGTCTGATATCTCTATGTAAAACATTTTCCGGTAAGAGATGGGCTGAATTTATGATTTTAGTCAATTTAATGAAGAAACTTAAAAAATCTATATCATTTGTTAATTGATTTTGTTGAACGACTTCTTTTAAATTTGAACCATTAATCCAGTCCATTATTATTATTGCTGGTATTTCGGAAGCATCTATTAATTTTGCCATTCCATCTATGTTATGTTTATTTAAGATTTTCATCGACTTGATTCCTCTTCGAAAACCTTGAATATATTCTTCTTTTTTCCTAACACTGTTTTGAAGAAGTTTTATTGCTAAAGAATTACCTAAATCATCTTTTGCTTTGAAAACATCACCAAAATTACCGTTATGTTTCTCTTCAATTAACGTATAACCCAATAATTCATTATCAGGTTCGTTGATACTCGTATACCATGCTCTGTGTAGAGCTTGATCATATTTCTTTATAAAATCTGAAAACTCATCATAAGGATTAATTTTATTACTATTGAAAATCCTTGATGCTTCTTCATTTAAATAAAGTCTTATAATTTCTGCATCTTCCTCTTTTAATAAGTCTTTGGGACTTGGTAAATCATCATACTTTGTATCATTTGTCTTAGAAACTACAACTGGTGCATCTTGTTCTTTAGGTTTGTAATTAGAAATATCTGAAAGTAGTTCCAATATTTCTGAATGATTCTTCTCATTCTTATATTTAATTAAATGTATTCCGGTTTTTTCTGCCCATTCATCAGTTTTTAAGTCACGACGATTCGTTATCCAAAAATGTTGAGATAAATTGATTTCTTTTTTTACAAACTTCTCGATATGACCACCTGTAGAAACATCATCAGCAGAAATACCAATGAACACAATTGTTTTACTAATAATTACTGCATCAAGAAAAGAAGTATATGCATCAGATTCCATTAGTTCTTTCAATTCATTGTGCGTAAAAACCCACGAAGAAGTATCTTCGAGATTGCCATGCAAATTCAGCAGAAATTTGTTCGGATTATTAATTGTATGACAGTATTTATCTATTGAATTTCCTGCAAATGATGACAAAACGTTATTATTAAAAACATTTTGAAATCCAATTGATGCAAGTTTATCTATATTTAGATTTATCATTCCCGATATCCCTAATGACCATATTCTTTTATATAAATCTGATTCTTTTTGGGGGTGTGATAGCAGTTCTCTTATTCTACTATTATAAGTAGTTTTTCCTAGAGCTTTTTTAAGTCTCTCAAAAGCTATCCAATTATTTGGAGATGCTAAAACTCCATCTTTCTTTTTAGTAAGTTTTTCAATATCATTTTCATCAATATTTTCAATTTTCTTATCAAGTTCTTTTATCAGTTTTTCTTTCAATTCATTCCATGTAGGAAGGCCATAAGGTGAACTAATGCCAGAACCTACCCAGAAAACAACTGACCCAATTCTTTTCTTGATTATGTCTCTTAGTTCAATATACGAAGATTGATTTAGATCTATTGCCATATATAATTACTCCCTTAAATATTCCTTTTTACCATTAACATTATTACTCCCGCCATTTACTATATTGTACATTACGATCTATATGTGTGGCTGTTTTTGTACAATAATCTAAAAATTCTACATTATTACATAACTAATTATTCCTCAAGTTCTAATTCATCAAAAGGACTTTTCATTTTTTTTTAAATTCCTGTTTTAGTAATATGAGTATATATCTCAAATCTTCTCCCTGCTCCAACAAATGTTTCGCGAAGCTCAACCTTAATGTATGAACCAATGTTTTTTTGTCAATATTTACATTTTCTTTGATTCAAAGATAAGCCAAAGCCCACTTATAAAAAAGATAGCTTCTACGATAATAAACATAATCAATGGTGATTCAGGAGACATTAAGTTTTCATAGTTCATTATCTTCAGAATCAGCAAAATAACACACAACACCCAAGATGCAAATGCCAGATTTTTATAGAGTTTCTTTTTAAATAACATTAACATTTTTTCTCCTTTTATTTACCTTTACGACTATATTTGGAAACGTATTACCAGTATCATACGTAATTACGCCAATTCCTTTACTACATAACTCATCATTCCTCACCTTCTAATTCATCAAGAGGTCTTTATATTTTTTTATTCCTGTTTTATTATTATAAGTATATCTCTCAAATCTTCTCCCTGCTCCATCAAATGATTCGCGAAGCTGTGCCTTAATGTATTAATCATTGTCTTTTTGTCAATATTTACTTTTTTGATGAGAAGTAATTTAGTCTCAGGATGGTGGAAATGCGGGAAGAGGGGAATATCTGGCTTCGCCGAAACTGGGAAATTGAGAAATTGGGAAAATGATTCCATCACTTCGTTCAGATTAAGTGTTAATAGTTAGTAGTTTGTTAGGACAGGAAAACGAAGATGAGAGGATTAGACTGATGGACAGATGGACGGATAGACGGATTGAAGAAGAGGTGAAGAGGAAAAGGGATTGAGGGAACGACATAGCGACAAAGCGACGGTATGAAATTTGGAAAATGAGTTTCCTGGGTTGATTCCGTGAGTTCTGCACGAAGTAGCGCTCAAATTTTAATAATAACATGTAGAGCTGTTTAAAAGTGATGTGAACCTTGGCTGGGGATTATTTACAACGACCTTTATCAAGTAAGGGTTATAAAGCGATGTATGATTATATCCATTACAGGGAAATGAGTTTCGGGTTTTTCAATTTTCTACAAATTACTAACCGCTACGGGGTAAAGGTGCATCAGGCAGGTACGAATAATCTGTCAGTCCAGCCTGGATGAGTGGAGTATTATTGCTGATTTTTTAGTTCGCTGTTCGCTGTTTTGTTGGTATTGTTCGATGCTCAAATCTTAATCAGATTTTAGTTGCGTTTGTTCATTCAGGAAAAAGTGCAAAAATAAAAAAAAATCAATGTAAATTACAGCAAAATCTTAAGCAGGTTTATCTGAAAAATAATCACCAATTTCAGAAATCTTTCTTTTTGATTAATATTCAGTAGTAAATAATATCTAACTATCTTAGGGGCAAGCAATAAGGGCTGCAACGAGGAGCGTCATAACATTAC
>JAIPGP010000113.1 GCA_021735645.1 Candidatus Cloacimonadota bacterium | reverse complement strand
AATATTGCTTCTGAAATTCAAAGAAACTTATCGTTTCATAATGTTTCATTAATAGACCTCCATTGAATATTTGATAGCAAATTTCCACCGAGTAATCTTATTGTCAAGTTTTACGGAGACAGCCGGATAGTCATTATATTTTATTACCGGGAAGGACAGGTTTATGGGTCAGTTCCGCAAGCCGTGGTTTTCTCTGGAAGCGAGTGTATTTGAGCGGGAGCTGATAGCAGCAGGCTGGGAAGTGATCACCTGTGAATTTCATGAAGTGGCAAATGGCGGGGTAGAGATCAGGGACAGTTACGTGTTTTACAGTTTTAGCCAGAAAGACGAATTACGGGCATATTACAAAGATGTAGTGTATTTTCTGAAGCTGCAGGGTAATGTGATAATACCGTCTTATGAATTATTACTTTGCCATGAAAACAAGGGATTTCAGGAACTTTATAAAAAGCAGCTGGGTCTGGATGATCTATGGTCGTTGTATCTTTCAGATGAAAGTGAGATAGACAAGTATAAGATACCATATCCGGTGGTGCTAAAGACCTTGAATGGCTCCAACGGGCGAGGTGTGTTTCTGATAGAAGATGAGAAATCATTACGGCAGAAACTGCAGAAGATCACTCCGGCATACAGTTGGAGCGAAAAGTTTGATCTGCTGCGGCGGAAGCATTTCCGGCATAAGAAGCAGGCAAAGGGCTGGCCCGAATTTGAGCGACGTGATGATCATAAGCGTTATGCGGAATATATCAGGCAGACCCGGAGCTTTATCCTGCAGGAATACATTCCTGATCTGGAGCATGATTTTCGCGTGTTATCTGTTTATGACCATTTTTATGTGACTAAGCGTCATGTACGTAAGGATGATTTCCGAGCCAGTGGCAGTAAGCTTTTTGATTTTGAGACGGGAGATGTGCAGGAAATGCTGGATTATGCCGCGGGAATCGCCAGGGTTTTTGGAATGCCTTATATATCTTTGGATATTGTGAAGAAGGGTGGAGATTTCTATTTGCTGGAATATCAGGCGAGTCATTTTGGCACGAATGTGATCAAGCTTTCGGATGGGTATTACCAAAGGGGAGAAGATAAATGGGACTTTGTGAATGCTGAGCCGGATGTGAGTGCTGTGCTGGCAAAGGGGCTGGTGCGCTATGCAGGTCAAACTTTCCAGTTTGACGGAAATAAAAAGACTTAATCTGGAAAGATCAGGCAACAGAATTCAGATCAGAAATATATAACAGGGAACGGAGAGGAATGTAATGTGTTTTTTGGCTGTGAACAGTGAATTGAAATGTAATGTAAGATTTTTTTTAGCCGCGAATAGGCTTCATAACTTACGCCCCATCAAGACAAACCGAACAAACGCGAACTAATGTAACGGAATGTAAGATTTTTTAACCACGAAAGGCACTAAAGTACACGAAAAATGTATTCTATATGAGTGATTGGGAAAAGAAGTGAATAGTGAATGGGGGAGTTGACTCAGGGTTGGAAGGTTTGAGGGTTTGAAGGTTTGAGGGTTAGAAGGTTAGAGGGTTTGAGGGTTTGAAGGTTTGAGGGTTGGAAGGTTGGAGGATGGGCATGTTTCAACATCACTGGTACTGATTTTCATTTATTCTCAATGTCTTCGTTTCACAAATAAAAAACCTGCTCTGTTATTTTAATAGAGCAGGTTTTTATTTATTACAATTATTTATTCCAGAGAGCCAATTTCGGCTTCTACGGCTGTGAGAATTTCGCAGGATTTAACGAGTTCTTTCATTTTAGTGTGATCAGGGTAGAGAGGGCGGTCAATTTCCAGGAAATCTACGTGTTTACGGATTATATCGTGTGCTACCTGAGTTCCTTTGCCAAATTTGTAGTCGCGGAAATCAAGAGCCTGGGCAGCAGCCATGAGTTCTATACCCAAAATGCCATAGGCATTATCTATGATCTGGAAATTCTTGATAGCTGTATTCATGCCCATAGAGACAAAGTCTTCCTGGTCAGCAGCAGCCGGGATACTCTGGATAGAGGCGGGAACTGAAAGTATCCGCTGTTCCACGATCTGCATATCGGCAGTGTATTGACTGAGCATGAGTCCGCTGAACATACCCGCACCTTTAGTGAGGAAGGGTGGCAAGCCCACGGAAAGAGCGGGATTATTGAGCCTGTTCATACGGCGTTCGCTCATCACGCTCACCATTGTGATGGCAGCTGAGATCATATCCATAGGCAGGCTCACAGGTGAGCCCTGAAAATTTGCACCTGAGAGCTGTAATCTTTCTTCCGGGAAAAATACCGGGTTATCACCAACACCGTTTAATTCTATTTCCACCTGGCTACGGGCATAGGCAAGAGCGTCATGAGCAGCCCCGATCACCTGGGGAGTAGAACGCATGGAATAGGCATCCTGAACTTTGCATTTAACGCGACCTTGCTCCAGATCACCGCCGGCAACAACTTTAAGTATAGAAGCAGCAGAACGCTGGGCACCGAGGAAACCGCGGATTTTATGGAGTTGAGGGCTATATGGTTTCATATTAGCTTTCAGAGCTTCCAGGCTCATGGCGGCAGCGATTTCTGCCTGTTTGAACCAGTTATTAGCATCAAATAAAAGGATAGCACTCATGGCAGTGAGTACATTTGAGCCGTTGATAGTACCCAGTCCGTCACGTGCTTGCAGTCCGGGGATCGGGATACCTGCTTTATCCATGGCAACTTTACCGGGCAGCAGTTCCCCTTTGTAATAGGCATCACCTTCGCCCATGAGGAGGAGAGCGATCTGGCTCATGGGAGCCAAATCACCGCAGGCACCTACAGAGCCTTTCTGGCAGACAAAAGGGGTAACGCCTTTATTAAGCATTTCCACCAGAGTTTGAGTAATGACGGGTCTGATACCGGAATTACCATGAGCATGAACATTGATCCTGCCAACCATAGCGCCACGAACATATTCAATAGGAGCGGGATCACCGATACCGGCAGCATGATTATAAACCAGGTATTTCTGGAAATCTTTGATCTGGTCATCATCGAGGACGACTTCTGAGAATTCACCAATACCGGTATTCACGCCGTACATGATCTCGCCGGCGACAATTTTTTCTTCCAGCATAGCCCGGCAGCGTTTGATGCGTTCCAGGGCTTCGGGTGCTAATTCCACTTTTTCGCCATCACGTGCGATAGCCACCACTTTTTCAATGGTTAATCCACTTCCATTTAAAATAATAGACATAAATCCTCCATGTATTTAATAATATTTAGGTGTCAGATAAAATATGATTCTACTTGATGTCAAGTTCTGGTCTTTTCAGCAGCAGCCAGGCAATGAATCCGCCCAGAAAATAGTAGGGGAAGTCAGTCCAGTTAAAAGTAGTACCCAGGAGAATTTTTCCCAGCCAGGCGGAGCGCAGCAGGTTCAGCAGTGGCGGATGCCAGAGCTGGGCAAATTCCAGCAGGCAGGTGATGAGGGTGACTATTACAATAATTTTGAGGGCATTAGACTGAGGAAAGATGAGCTGGAAAAGCAGGCACCAGAAGATCACATATGCAATACCTGCCAGAGAATTATTCAGCAGCTCTCTGGCAGGACCGGGATAATATTTAAGAGCAAATCCCAGCAGAAATGTGATAAACAATTCTACCCGGATTTTATTTCTTATTCGCTTTTCAGGCATGAACCTGCCATCTATATTTTCGCAGCAGAGTAAGCCAGCCCCAGGCAAGGAGATTGATAACAATGATAGCGAGGATATTTGCCATGACGGCACCCTGCCAGCTATTTACGAAGCAATTCTGTAATAATTGCATAGAGGCGTTAACAGCCAGAAATACCGGGATCAGAGAAAGATCAAAGACCAGTATCTGACGAAAGATAAAATATAATGTCAAAGCAAGTGAGGCAGCCAGAATGATCAGGAAGGTAAAATCTGCCAGACTGGCATACACCAGAACGCTTTGGCGCAGGATGAATACAAAAATAAAGAAAATAAGCCAGGTAAGGAATTTACGTTTCTGCCCGTTCGCGGTTATTTTATCCAGCCAGTGAAAGGCAAATATAAGGAGCAATGCAGAGGTAATCCACTGGGAGACGGCTTGGAAGATAACAGTGAGCAGGGGGCTGTAATCAGCTAAGGTATTTAATTCGGGGCGTGAAGGCATATAATCCGGTTTAAAAAGGGTGATAAGGGCGGAGATGCCATTAAATAACAGGGCGGCTAATATCACATTGTGTACCCGCAGTTTATTGATCGTCTTATTTTGCCAGGAACCCAGAAAGCCAGCCAGTAGAGCAAATATGAAGCTGAGCACCAGAACATTGCTGACAGAACCCAGCACATATTGCAGCACTTGATTATTCCAGGGCTGGCTGGTGGAGAATCCGGCGGGGGTCTGCTGCCACTGATTCAGGCGGAGCACCAGAGTGCTGACGATCATGACCAGGAGAACGAAATAAAAGGTGGAAATATTAAAGCGATGATTGCTCCAGGATACTACTGCCAGAATGCCGATGGCAAAATAGAGAAGAATAAAAGTGATATTAAAGAATTGCGAGAATAGCCTGACGGGTCGGGTGCGGTTACGCTCCTGACGTGACCATTCTTCCGGTACATAAGTATAGCGATTGATCACCATCACCTGATCTCCATTAATTTTGACATTGTAACGGTATTCACCAATGTCCGGCTGGTAATTCAGGGTATCTTTAAAAGTAAAATTCCAGTCTTTGCGCTGGGGCATTTTTTCGGGAGCGGCTTCCACTTCATTGAGAGTGAAATCATTCATATTATAAAAATCAGTAATAGATCTTACAGCCAGCTGGCGAGCCTCATCTTCAGTTAATTCCATTCCGGCACGGTCTTCCGGCAGGGTATGCCTGAAAGTAGTAACTATGCCATTTGTATTGATCCTAAACCTGTATGCTTCTGCTCTATCAGCTACATCTCCTTTCCAGGTGCGAAAACTTATCTGCCACACGGGCTCACTGATATATTCACCCATTGCCTGGTGATAGACAGATTTTCCTGCTTCCTGCCAGACAAGTTTATCACTATTACTTAACGAATTAATGAGCTCAGCATCAATCCGCCAGCCGTCACTTAACTCGATATTTTGTTTTTCTAATACTGCTTTTGCAATTTCTACAGCCCGGGAACGATTGAGCTTCATCTGAGGTTGGTCAGCCTGAAAGGGAGTAAATGCCACCCAGCAGGCAGTACCGATAAGAGCAGCAATGATCAGCCAGGTGAGAGTACGTGGATTATATGACCGGCTGGAGCAGATCAATTCCGGGGCTTTAAGAGGTTTGGGAGGTGCTGGCAGCCAGTGTTTATTCAGATAATTTGTGCTTATTTCCAGCCATTTACCAGCTTTCAGCCGGTAATAAAGGATAATCAATAAAGGCAGAAGAATGCCAATAATTACTAAAATACGGTTCACCCAGATACCGGGAGCTTTCATAATCCAGATATACATAGCCATGAGTACAGCATCAAAACTGAAATGCAGAATAATGCCAGTATATAGTCCAAAGCGTATATACAAGAAGGCAAAAACCAGAGAGGGGACTATAAGTTCCACAACCCGGGCATAAGCCGGCTGAGCGGCATAATTGGCATGCCCGGCACTAAAGATAAGAGCTTGAATGATGATGCCCAGCACTAAAAACAGTTTTTCTTTATTAAGTTTACGACCAATAAGCACCATACCAGCTAAAGGAACTGCCCGGAAAAGTGCTTCTTCCCAGAAACCGGCATGCAAAGCCTGCGAAAGCACGGAAAGCCAGGGCAGGGGCATGGCAATGAAATTGGGGTCAACCTGTAATCCAGCCGGATTCCACCAGCCCAAATGTTTAGAAGTGAACAGATAAAATGCCAGGACATAAGCCAGATTGATAGCTACAAGACCATAGCCAGCCAGAGTATTGCCCAGAATACGTTTGGAGCCGGCTACTGGAGCAGTGAGTGTTTTCCAGAACCTGACGTGATTGGGAAAAGCTTTGCGCGTGAGGCTTTCAGCGGCAATAAAGGAAAGTGCCAGCAGAATGAAGTTTTGTATAAAGCCCAGCAGGTTAGTCATAATACTTTGCATAATATGTGCCTGGGTAGTCACTGCCGTATCATACCAGATCCAGGAAAGGGGCAGGTCATTAAATCCAGCCAGGAATCCCAGAAAGGCGACAATAAATGACCAGAGCAAGGCTTTGCGGTATAATAAATAGCGAGTACGAAGCAAGAAGAAAGAACCAAGACCTATTCCTAAAAGTCCATATAGGAACAGCATACCATACTGAGCACCGCTGGCAATCGTATTATTTGCTGAACGCATTTCCTGAAAGCGGCGACTGAATGCTTCCGGTATTTTCACGGAGTGTTCCAGCCGGCTCACGTGGTCTCCGCTCACGCCGATGGTAAAGCGGAAGCGTGCTTCTTTCAACAGTTCCGGTCTTTCATAGACAAATTCATAGTCCTCGCGACCGGAGATCACCTCATTTTTACTTGTTTCCACCAGTTCATATTCAGTGAGATTTACTCCGAGCTGAGCAGCCGCAGCTTCACCTTTTGCCTGCGCAGCTTCCACGCTCAGATTAGTACCGGGTTCAGTTTCCGGGATAATTTCTTGAAAACCATACAATTCTCCGGCAGGAGTATAGATGAAGTAAACCTGGTGTTCTTCCTGGGGCAGAAAATGGCGCACAACCCATCGATAGGGCTGATATTTACCCTCAGCCAGAAACTCATTATAACCTTCTTTGCCACCGGCTTCCAGCTCAATGTAATACTGCAGAAACCCGTTTTCATTAAAGATCACCGCCTGCCTGCTATCTGCGGGTCCCACATCCCAGGTTTCGCTGTCATTTTTTGCAGATTGCAAGGCTTCATTTCTATCCATAGTGATATCCAGGTTGATGAAACTCATGATCCTGGCAAAGTTCTGCAGGCAGAAGATAGAGGCAGCAATGACAGCAATCGTAAATATTATCCAAAATAGAGGTTTACGGAACATAAAGTTCCTCCTTAATATTTTTGTTAATTATTTAATCAGTACAAGTTTACCGGTTTTCTGGCTGATATTGTGCTGGAAGAGGTATATTCCGGCAGCGGCTTTTTTGCCTTTTTCTATATAGCCGTCCCAGTGGTAACAGCGGTAGTTATCAGGTAGAAGTGAACTGGTGATAGTACGTATTTTTCTACCGCGGATGTCGTATATAGTGATTTTATCAGGCAGATCAAGGTCATCAATATCATTATCATCAGCCCGAGTAGTCTGGTAATAGATGTCCACATAATCACGGAAAGGATTAGGTTGAGCATAGAATTCCTGAGCGGGAACAAAAGGTTCTTCTTCCTGAAATTCCAGGATTATTGAATTAACCTCACCCTGCGGGGTGAATTGCACTAATTCATTCTTGAGCAGTTGCGTATCCAGCAGGTCACGAGTTTTGATACCGATCAGATTATCATAATACTGCCAGGAGAGTTTATAAGCATTATTATCTGCTGTATTTCTAAAGGCATAAAGCGAAGTGCCGTCACTAAAGAGCATATTTGAGGAACAACGGGCATTTAGAAAGTAGTCTGAAGGGTTAATACCGAGCAGATTAGTTTCACTAAAAGCAGCCTGCAGACCAGCCATAGTCTGATAATTATTATCAATAATATACTTAGTGAGGTAGTGGTGATATAGTTCACTATCGATAAATGAGCCCAGGCTGCCATATTCACCCAGCCAGTTAGAGGGATATTCATCAAACCAGAATTCACCCAGCATATCCATCATTGCCTGACGCAGGACAACGCTGATGACGCCATTGTGGCACATGGTGAAGGTGCGGTTATTTGCTTCAATCCGAAAGGGATGAGAACCGCTGCCACCTGTGGCATTACGGGCATGTCCTATAACCAGAAAGTAATCATTTTCATCAGATAAGACTGCTTCCAGAGCACTATCTAAAGGCTCAGCAGTGCCGTCGCCATACCAGGTGCCATTACCTGATTTATACCAGTAATCTTCTGGCTGAAGCTGGGTGGAATTCCGTCTGTAGGCTATTATGCCATAGCCGTCATCATTAGTAGCAGAGCTTGATCTGCTGATCAGAAAATTGAAATACTGCTGCACTTCTTCTTTATATTGACTGAAATTCTCCTCACCAGAGAGCAGCAAAGCAAACATATCGCAGGCACTGGCAGAGCAAAAAGCAAGCAGAAGAAAAATGAGCAGTATAAGATATTTCATAATTATTTACAGATAGGGAAAGGGTTTGGCAAGATAATTAACCACATAATCCGTCACACTTTCCTGCAGGTTCATAAAATTCAACGGGCAACCAGCTTTCTGCAGTTTATCCATTCTGGCACAGGTATAATTCTGATAGGAATTCTGCAAAATTTCGGGCATCTCGATGTAGGTAATATTTTCCGGCAGATTCATAGCGGTAAAAACTGCCTGCATAAGTTTTTTCCAGGTATGAGGAATACCAGTACCAACATTAAATATACCTTTCACTGCGGGATTCTGGAAGAGCCAGTAGATCACATCTACCACATCTTTCACGTAGATAAAATCACGCTGCTGTCCGCCATCGCCAAAATCCGGATGATTGGATTTGAAGAGTTTTACACCGCCGGTTTCTTGGATCTGGTAAAAGGCTTTATAGACCATGGATTTCATGGGACCTTTATGATATTCATTAGGCCCAAACACATTAAAGAATTTAAGACCGCACACCTTGTCCTGCAGTTTATTTTGCAGCACCCATCTATCCATTAGCAGTTTTGACCAGCCGTATTTATTGAGCGGACGCAAATGATCGCTCATCTCGTCCCCATCCGAATAGCCCTGCTCTCCCGCTCCATAAGTGGCAGCGGAACTGGCATAAATAAAGGGTATATTACGGGTAACAGCAAAATTTGCCAGTCTTTTGGAATAGATAAAATTATTCTTATAAAGGTAATCTGCATCAGCTTCTGTGGTCGATGAACAGGCACCAAGATGGAATATTGCTTCTATTTTGCCATCATCAAGGTAATCTAATCTTTTAAAGAAACTCTTTTTATGAACATAATCCAGAAATTTCAGATTCAGCAGGTTTTTCCATTTAGCTCCGTTTCCCAGATTATCGACTATTATTATATCTTCATAGCCTTCATCATTCAGTTTTTTTACCAGGGCACTACCGATAAACCCTGCTCCACCTGTTACTATTATCATCTTTACTCCCGTCTAATGAATTTCGCATCAACCAATTATTTACAGGGAGAGTCTGTAAAGTAAATTCTTAGTCAGAGCAGATTATTTGAGCAGCAGCAGCTTCTGAGTAGTATATTTTTCACTGGCAGACAGTCGCAGGAAATAGATGCCGCTGGGCTGGTGAGCAGCGTTCCAACGAGTAAAATACTTGCCTGCTGGCTGCCATTCATCAAGCAGTTCTGCTACTTTTTGTCCTTTGATATTATAGACAATCAGTTTCACCTGGCAATCATCCAGCAATTCATAGTTTACAGTAGTAGAGGGATTAAAAGGGTTTGGGAAGCAGGTGACAGCAAGACCGGATTTAATTAGCTGACTTTCCTCCTGCTCCTCAACCCAGTATTCATAAGCTCCCATATCAGGGTTTGAGCCACAATATTCATCGGTTGACAGATCAATCAACAAGTTTTCGTTATATTCATACCAGGCAATTCCGGCATCACGGCAGGGAGAAAGTTCTGAAAGTGTGAAATCGTCCTGGAGGAGCGGATCGGTGTCTATATTGCCGTCCAGCCAGTTAACTGTACAATTATCGCAGGTTAAAATATTTTCCTGTCCGAATTGCAGGTCGCTGTAAGCAATCGTGAGCGAATTAGGGTCATGATCAGGGAAGCAGGCGATTTCCTGAGGTGTATCATTCCAGAGCAGGCAATTGATCAGGACAGGATTGGCATCATGCCCGCAAAGAATAGCTCCACCAGTATCAACAGCCGTATTATCAGAAAAAGTAACATTCGCCAGATAGGGAAACGATGATCCCCAGCAGAACATGCCGCCTCCACCACTGCTCTCATGCGAAGAGCTGTTTCCCGCCAGCAAAACATGTGTCAGGCTGGGACTTGATGACGTGAGGCAGCAGATGCCACCTCCACTTAAAGCTGTATTATTTTCTATTATTACATAATCTAAAATGGGACTGGAATTTGCATAGCACATAATACCACCCCCGAAAGCTGCTGTGTTATTATTAAGCGTCAAATTGGAAAGCTGCGGACTATTAGAATTACAGCAAATGGCACCTCCGTCCTGGCTGGCAGTATTATACTCCAATATTACATTTTGCATTACCAGTTCATTACCAGAAGAAATATAAATTCCACCTCCATAATCAGCAGAATTATTCCTGAAAACGCTGTTAGAAATATTCAAATATGAACCAGTTGAGATATCTATTCCACCACCCTGGCTATTAGTCTGATCATGGGCAGCAATATTATCTGTGATTAGCATATTTGAAAGGAAAAGAGTGGAATAACTGGAACAAATACCTCCCCCGCTGCCGTTTGGAGCATGATTATTCCTGATGATCACGTCGCTCATCTGCATATTTGAGTGCCGGCTGTAAATACCACCTCCATTGCAATAGCTGTAGTCTCCTCCAACAGCATAATTATTTTCAATCACCAGATGAGTAAGTGTCAAAGAGGCATAGTAACAAAAAATCCCACCCCCTTGATTATCGGGATAAATTCCACTTTGCCTGCCACCGGTAATTGTGAAACCAGTTATCAGGCATGTATCAGGAGTGTCATATACCCTCAGTACGCAGTCATTTTCTCCCCCGTCTATGATCGTTGAAGATACATAGCTGGTATCCTGTGTTGTGAGATACAAAGATGCAAGTGTGAAATATTTATTTTCAATTGTAAGTGTTTCTACATAAGTTCCGGGCTGCACCAGAATCGTATCTCCATCGACCAGGATATTCAGGGCATCATTGATGGAAGAATAGTTTTCCGGTACATGAAGAACAGCAGCTTTAGAACTCATATAGAGCATAATAAAGAGAACAACCAACCAATATTTATGCATAACGAAACCTCTAAAAGAATAGAAAACCTTCTATAATTTAAATGTTATATCGAAGAATTAATTGTCAAGTAGAAATTAAAAACCTGGCATCTCCCCGAAATTAATTTCATTGTAGATCACCAAAAGTAGCAGTAAGACCATTCTCATTAACCCCCAAATTCATTTGGGGGTTAATGATGTACGAACGCTGTGTAGTCACTTCAGTGACTTCCATATAAATTA
>JAIPGP010000013.1 GCA_021735645.1 Candidatus Cloacimonadota bacterium | reverse complement strand
GGTGAACCAGATGGTGAGGATAGTGACATTTTCGCCGGTGAGATCGGCTACCTCTTCCCGGATCATGGCAAAGGAGATGCCATATAACTTCATTTTCTTGCGTATCTGATTTCCAGTTAATTGTGACATATTAGCCTCGATTTGCCAGGCGTTCTTTAATGCGCTTGATCTTTCCGTGCAGGTCGTCAAATTTCTGCTTTAATTTGCGTTCTTCTGCCAGGAAGGTGTCATGTGAAGTACGCAGACGCTTTTTATAGCGGTTGACACGGATTTCGGAGGCTGCTATGACGCAGATGAGCATGACTGCATATACTATGATTACTGATACCATTAGTTAGCTCCTAACCCCAAAGCTTTAAACGATGCATAGCGGGGGCAGCGTTTAATGGAATTGAAAAAGATGACAGCACCTTCATGATCATTGAAAAAGATACGTTCCGTATGGGTATAAAGCCACTTGCCGGTAATGCTCTTTAAATAGCAGAATACCTTTATTTCATCCCCTTCCGTGAGACAATTAATCTCACGAACCCGTTCTTTTCGCTTGGTTATGGTTTTGGTTATCATTATTGCTCCAATTCCGATATATCAATTGCCATTATTTCTGCAATAACGTCTTCTAAGCGATCTAGATATTCCTCCCAATCATCCTGGAGGTCTTCGTTCATACTCTCATTGTCAGATAGCCGGTCCCGTTTTTCTTCAATTGCCGAAGTAACTTCGTCAGCCTGATTCTGCAGATTTTGCAGCATTGTTTTTAACTTGTTTACTCCCCTTAATTGCATGGTATTACCTCCTGCTTTTATTTTTTCTGAACAAGGAATTGATGCCTTTATTAATGTAATAGGAGGTGGCTACACCTATTATCGATAGTTCAAGATCTTTCATGCTGCTGACGCCGTCACGATGCAAATCATAATATTCTTTTGCCACATTGGCAGCTAAGACAAGGGATAAGCTTACATATTCGGCTGTTTCACGCTCAAAACCCAGGCTTTCCATGGTTTGCTCTGATACCATATATGCCGCTGCAGGATAAGTGATATGCTGCCAGTCGGATTTGGATAATTGTTCATTGGGAAACAGGGTAGCTGCTATTATGAGCAGTATGGTGAGGATTATTGTTTTTTTCATAATATATCCTTATTTGCTTTATAATGCCCTTCGATGTAGTCTTCACCGAAATCTTCGGGAACAAGGTCATTCAGGCAGGTGCTTTTACACTGGGTGAGTTCCTGGGTTTTACGGGAAATGATGAGACTCGTGTCTGCGGGAGTGAGATTGCGATCAAGCAACCATTGGTCAGACATCATGTAATCGAATATTGCCTTATCTACTTCAGTTTTCTCCAGTCTGGGATTATTCAGGTGTTCCCGGATACCCAGTCTTTTCTGTAAGCATTGACGTAAACCGGCTTCACAGGTAATTTTATACTGGTTTCTCCTTAATTTGTCTTTGGCTTCGGGTAGCCCTACGTGAGCCTTATCTTCAAGCCTTATGAGTATGAGTAAGCTGATAGCTACTGACATATAGGAATCAAATATAACCTGGAGTTTCTCTTTCTTTGAGGGGTTAGGTTCAGACAGCATTTCGATATAACTTTCAGTTTGGAGTTTTGTGATAAAATTGTACTGTTCAGTTAGAGTTTTTTTCATTATTACTCCTTAGGAATGAGCCTATTTCGTTGGTGATCATGGTTTCCACACGGCTCATGCGTATGGGCGTATCAGAAACGATCACCCGGCGTACAACGCTCGTGGTGCAGCCAATCTTTCGCGCAAGACTGGCATAAGAGAGATGACCGGCGTCTATCATCGCTTTGCGCTTTTCTTCAATTGTGTAACATTGTAATTCCATGGTTTTTAACCTCCAATTTTATTATGTGAGTCGATAATCGTGAGTCGTGAGTCGTGAGTCGTGAGTCGTGAGTCGTGAGTCGTGAGTTGATCAAAGGGGATGGCGTATTTATAGCTGCCGGTGGACGTGAAGTCATGGCAGGGCTTAATGATGCCTTTACGGATGTGTCGGCGGATGGTTCTGGTGCTGACACCGAGGTATTCAGCAGCTTCATTCAGGCTGAGATATGAGCCATTTGGATCAGCAGGCGGAGCAGCGAGAATATCCTGAAAGCTATTGGACTTTTTGGCAGCATCACCGAGGGTACGCATTGCCCACTTTTGGAATCTGAGCACGGCATCACGCTTATCAGGGTCTTTGATGCGGGTGTAATCCAGCTTGGCAAGCAGCATCATCACACCATAGACATTGAGAGCTTTGACATCATAATCACGGGTTTGCTCGGTGCCTCGATTGTCTTGAACCGTGGTTACTCTCTGGGTAACCACGGTACCTTCAAAAAGCTCATAATATTGATTAAGATAATGATGCAGTTTATTTCTTTCGTAATCAATAGCTTTAGCGATATCAACGATGGGGATAACTTTACCTATGGGGGAGGAAATTACTCTCAAATCGGTAGTGCGGATGGTGAAGGGGATGATTTTGGTAATTTGCATGGTTACTCCTGGTTGTCTTCTATTGCGAATAGCAGGCGGTAGATGGCAGCCATATTTGCAGGGTCTTTGGGTATTGCATTATAGGGATCATAGTGGAAGAACTTGAGGTTCATCTGGAGGTTATCACGGATTTGCAATTGATAATAACCTTTGGTGAAGTCCGGATTATCTCCCTTGGGGAAGCAGGTGATTTGCAGGCAGGCTTTGAAAGCGGCATAACCTTCTGAGATTAAAATGATAGGTAGGTAGTTAAGATGGCTGTAATACTCAGGTAGAGCAAGGGAAGTGATTTCATCGATATGGGGCCGGGAAAGTGATTTAAGGTTCATAATTACTCCTTTGTTTTATCTGTGAGGGGTGAGCCAGTGATATGGCAATCTGTGATAACCTTATTATGTTTGACATAATTAAGGTTAATGGGCGAATATAGCGGAGATTTTTTATCATTAAAAATATGGAGGAAAAATGGACATAAGTATTCATGTTTTGAGACAAGAGCTTGAACATACTGAGAAACACGCCAGAGAGCTTCGCGAGATAATGGGCGAGGATGAGAATTTTTGCAGAATTCAAGAATATTATCAATCTGCTGACAAGAGAGAGCTATTTTATGATTATCACCGGAACAGGGGTTCGATAGAGAAGCTTTGCAGTTTTGAGGGGGTGTTAGAATTTTTAAGAGAAAACAGCTATCCTCGCGATCTAAAAATTTTGTTCGGTGTTCTAATTCACGTAAAATACTCACTTCAAGTGCAGAGAGCTCTTGTGGAATATCTTGGGGGCAGGACGACTTTTCCAGAAAAGAATATATACCTTGCAGGAGAGCTATATAATCAATGCTATGATGTTGAAGAAGTCTGCAGGGTTTTTGAATTTGTTCTGGGTTGGGAAAAGGGACAAAATCAGTCATAAAATACTCCTATTGGTTTTATTTGACTTTTTGGGTCTGTTGAATTTAAAGAGAGATGGGAGCCGGGGAATGAACAGGAGGTGCTTATGGAAGATGCTGTAATGATGAAAGAATTCAAGAAACTAAACAAGAAACTAGATGAGATATTAAAGAAGCTGAAACCTGATGATGGTAATGATGATAAGAGTAAGCTAAAACCATCAATCAGGACAAAATCTTTATTTGATCTACCTGTAAAGAAGAACAGTAAGTAATCCATAGCCCGGCTCCCTTTGGGTTTAGAACTTGAGGAAATCAGCGACCGTCATTTTTGACGGTGGTTCTTCAAGCATACCGGCGCACTTTTCGAGGATACTTTTGGCGATGTGAGTAGGATAATTGCTGAATAAAACGAGTACCTCTTTTGCTATATCTTCCGGAGAAGTCAGCAAAGCTTTTGCGTCTAAGGGTAATGGTTCGATTGGCATAATGTCTCCTTTTCTTTTTTTCTTGACTCCGTTTATTGGGGTCAGATTATGTACGTGGTCAAAAGAGATTCATATTTCTGAATGGTCAAGATAAATATTCAGAAATATGTATATTTTCTTTGTGAGGTAAATATGGATTTTAGAAGCAGATTACTTAAAATAATTAAAACAAAGAAGTTATCACAAGCTAAATTTGCAGAAAAAATTGGTGTTTCGGCGGGTAACGTGTCAAATTGGCTTAATCCAGTTTATAATAGTAAGCCCACCTTTGACGCTATGTTACAGATATGTGAACGTTTTGAGGTTAATTTAAACTGGTTACTAACTGGTGATGGTGATATGTTTTTAGGGGGATGTTGTTCAAAAGAGGATAAAGAGGACATAAGGGGGCAATTAAAAGAGGCGGAAATAGAGCTTCTGAGGCTTCGAGAACAGAATGCTTCGCTTAAAATTAAGAATGAAGAGCTTAATGGTGAGATAGCGGAGCGATTGAGAGAGATAGTGGGATTACAGCGGAAGCTAATACCAAATACATAGGAGGAAAGGATGGAGAAAGCTATATTAACCGGAATAATAATATTGGTATTTTTACCTTTATTTAGTTTAACAGTTTATATGAATAATGGGTTGAAATTTGAGGGATATTATGAAGCCAAGTCAGATGGTAATATTTACATCCTCAATGGTAAAACGGTTTATGAATTACCAATAGATGAGGTTAATAAGATTATGAATGGCTTTTATAATAAGACTGGTGAGCATCTTAAAAGAGATAATTTCAGTAAAATAGATTTAAGCAGTAATGACTATGATATAGTAAGCTATGATTTTATAAACGCATTGGAAAGTAAAGAAATAGAATTTAATCAAGCATTAAGTAATATGTCTGACAGGGAATTTGCTATATATGAGCTTGAACAACGGCAAAGACAGGCTGATATTGCTGCAAAAAAATCAAGCGAGATCAGGGATGCAATATATATATCAGGGGGGATATTAACGGCAGCAATAATAATCATAAATATAGTATATTATCAGGAGTTGTGAATTAATAAACGCAGTAAACTGAGTGAACCTGGTGAACGCTTAGTGAACAAATAGGACATATACGACCTATAGGAGATATAGGGTGAAAATACAGCCTGGCGAAATGCCAGGCTTTTTTTTGTGGGAAAAAATACCATTTAAGTAATAATTCAGAAAAAAGTGTGCCATAGAGTGACATAAGATGACAGGCGTCCCTTGACAAGGGTATTTTTAGTACTATTAGTTAGTCGTTAGTCGTGAGAAGTTAGTGGTTAGTGGTTAGTTGAAAGGAGACAATATGCCGGTATTACCGATGAGTGTGGAGAAGATATTGGAAGTGTGCAATCTTCCGCAGCAGATGAAGGTTAATGCTTTATGGGTGAGTATGCACCAGGCAGCAATTGTACAGGCTGGAGAATATGTGACGGATGAATATCTGGCAGATCTAACGGGAGAGGCAGTTATAGATGCAGCTAAGCAAACATTAGGCGAGATAGGCTTTGGATTATATACCTATAACCTAATGATGAGCGTGATGAACCTGCATACGATAGGCAAGGGCTTCGTTCAGAAAACCGGGATAGAAGACAATGCGACAGAGCTTTTGAAGATCACAGACGTGAACAGCTACCGGAAATCGTTACGTCAGCAGAGCCTGGAGACATTGAAGGCATATCTTAATGAATATGGTAAGCAGGAATTGAAGCGTTTGCAGGGAAGACATGGTTTGGGGGTGAGCATGATAACCGCACCGGTGGATGAGTGAGCTTCGCCGTGAGTAGTGAGTAGTGAGTAGTGAGTCGAGGAATAAGATATGAATGAATTTGAGGCATTAGCCAGGGAGATAGTGAGCAAATATCGGCAGCGTTTGGATAAGATCGGGCTGGTATTGCGGGGTCAACTGATCAAGATGGCGAGTGACCGGAAGATACGTGCAAAGGGTGATTTCATCAACAACATGAGTTACGAACTGGTTGAGACCGGGGAGGGTTTTGTTCTGCGGTTAGGCAGCAACGTGGATCATGCCGAATATGTGCTGGGGGGCAAGGAGCCGAGCGGAACGCCATTTGAGCCATTAGAGCAATGGATAAAGGACAAGGGGATAGTCTGGTATCGGGGCAATAAAGAGATGAGCACTAAGCAGATGATATTTTTGATTGTTCGGAAACATAAAGAGAAGGGCATAGAGGCGAGAAACATCGTGCAGGAGCTGATAGATAAGAGAGAAGACTGGATATTAAGTCAATTGCGGGAGGTAAAATGAACACACTGGGATATTACAAGAATGAGCTATTGAGTGAACTGGAAGGAATTTGCGGAGGGGCGGTGTATCTGAACATTAAAGTGATTCCGGCAAGTTATCCGTGTGGAGCTTATGAATTTAAGGGCTATGAGAACAGCAAGGAGACAGAGAGCAGACAGATGATCGGAGATCTTTTATTCAGTTTATATTTGGTAGAGGATATAACCGATTACGGCAACCAGGGAGACATCTGGATCAAGGGTGAGAGCAGTGACGACCTGCGGGGTTCCGTCTGGGAAAAGGCGAGCAGCCTGAGCATGAGTTTGAAGGGTAAGCGGATACATACAGATAAGATCGAGATATATCCGATGGACGGCGACGGGGGCAGAGACTTGATCTGCGGACGGGTTGACGTGCGTTGCAAGAGCAGGCTGGGGGTATAAATGAGAGTTTTCCAATTTGGAGGAAAGCGATATGGTTACGTGAGCCTGGAAGATACGATGAAGACTTATGGTTATACCAGTGAAGCTACCAGCAGAGACAGAATAATACGGTCAATTTTGCAGAAAGATGACACTGGCGCTTTGGCAAAAGTGATGAAGCAGAAAGCGATAGCGCCGGTGGTGAGTATAAGGAAAATGCTGGGATTACTGGACGTGGACGGCTACCACAGCGGGGCATGCGGGGCAATATCAGACGGAACAATTATGCACTTTAAGAATACAGAAAAGTGCGTGAAAGACTGGATAGCCAACAGTCAGAATCCGATGAATTTAACCAGGTCACTGCGTACGGCAGTGAATTATTACCAGGCATGCGGCAATGCTTTTTTGATGAAACTGCGAGACAGAACCGGTAAGTGGGTGGGAATAGAACTAATGCTTCCGCATGAAATTGAGATACGAGAAAACATAGACGAGAACGGCTTCATGAAGCCGAATTACGTACAAAGACATAACAATAAACTATTACCAATATTGAATAGAGATATGATACACATTAAAAAGCCGACCTATAAAAGCAAGGTTTGGGGGCTGAGCAGCCTGCCGGTGGCTTATGGGCTGGAGACCTTGAAAGAGATCAAGACACTTGATCATAACAACTTCAAAAACGGGCTATTGATAGACTATTTCATATTTCTTACGGGCGGAACAGTAGACGAGCTTGAGGATGAGGACGGGGACGGATATACAAAGCTTGAGAAGATGCTGAAGAATGCCACGGGGACAAAGAGCGGACACTCCTCAATTTTTTTGGAGATAGAAGAGACTGGTGCAAAAATCGAACTGGTTCCGATGCGGGGCAACATGAAGGACGGAGAATATCAGAAGCTGAAAGAGGACATCAGGAATGAGGTATTGGCATATCACAATTGTCAAAGATTTTCGCAGTTAAGCTGGCATCCCCCCTGAAAAAAAAGGGGGGGATGCAATATGCTGAAGGCATAATATCTTTTTAGCCTCTCATAAAGGCTTCCGAAGGCGAAGCCGTATGAGGGGATTATATTTGAAGTCAACGCATCCCCCCCTCCCTTCCTGCCGCCCTGCTGACAGGAAGAGAGGGGGGGGGGATACCTTGACAAATTTAAAATTTCTTGACTATAGTTTGCTGAAATGTATTTAATAACTCACTGAATATATCCGGAGGGCTTTGAAATGCGGAGAATTAGTTTATGTTCTATGATTTTGTTGTTCACCTGGTCGATCTTGCAGGGCTTTATTGCCTATTTCCCTAATGATCTTGATCCTGAGGTCACTGATGCCAGAGGTGAAGCATTGGGCAGAACCTCAATTTTATCATCATCAGGAGCTAATTATATTTTTAATAATCCGGCAATGCTGGGATTTTTATCACAGAAGAACTTTCAATTTAACGGCAGGATCAAAAAGGGTAAAAGAGAAGACCAGTTTACCGGCAGTGAAGAAGGGACTGATGAATACAAGATGCCGTTACATTTTAAGATCAATGGAATATCTTATGCCATGCCCTTTGAGATATTTGAAAACCAGGCAATCAAAACTGCGGTAGGTATAGGTTATAGAAATTTTTACGATTTCTCTATCAAAGAGCACTATGAAGACAAAGAAATGGGATATGAATCCGACTGGACTTATGCCGGTGGATATAATACTCTGGTGATGGGTGGAGGCATAAGTTATCTGGATAAGATCAGCGGGGGTATTACAATGAGTATTCCTTTCATGAGTTCACTCACCGCAAAATACAGTAACACTGACGAGGCATATAGCGAAACAGAAAGCAGACTTGGAGGTGAGTTTTATACAATAAGCGCCAGCTGTCAGGCAAACAGCATCTTCAAACTGGGACTGAGGATTAGAGGCAAGATCAAGCTTAGTGAAAAAAGCGAAGATGATGAAGGTATCATTGATAAGACTTATTATATCATACCACCAGAACATGGCTTAGCAATAGAAGTGAAGCCTAATGAAGAACTTGTTATCTACGCTGAATATCTGACTCGCAGACTGGGTGATTATGGATATTTAGATGGTAATTATCATCATTTTTTATATGACTTATCAGATAATGGTTTTTCATTTCGTACTGGCCTGGAATATGGCAATGAGTTTAAATTCAGGGGTGGTTTATTTGGGCAAAGTGTACCCAAATACAAGGTGGTGGATGGAGCTTATGAACAAAGTCCTCAAACTGAAATAGGCTTAACGACGGGGTTAGGCATAAAAATGGGCACAGGCTTAACATTTAATATCTATGGCAATTATTCAATTTTAAATTATGAAGAAGATCGCAATACTCTGATTGGACAAGAACGATACACTGTAGAATATTCCTATTCCATGCTTAAAGTCGGGTTCTCTTTAGGTGGGAGTTTTAAATAAATTAACATCAGGAAAATCTGTGAACTACGTGATTATAAAAAAAGAGTTAACCCAGGCGGAGGTTATTTAACGCTCCGTATGGATTGCAGGGGGAATTTATGAGAGAATTACGGAGAAAAGACCGGGCAATAGCAGACTTAGATGCCATAAATATCCTGACTGCCGGAGATTTTGGTGTATTATCTACCGTTGATGAAGATGCTCAGCCTTATGGAGTGCCTTTAAATTATGTATATCTGGATGGCAGCATATATTTTCATGCAGCTTATGCCGGGCATAAAATTGATAATATAGCGGGTAATCCGCAGGTTTCTTTTTGTGTAGTAGGGAAAAATGAAGTCATTGCTGAGCAGTTTACCACCAGATACGAAAGCGTCATCTGTTATGGCAAAGCCGGTATAGTGGAAAATGAAGAAAAAATCAATGCTCTGGTTGGACTTTTAGAAAAATATACTCCTGATCATCTGGAAGCAGGTAAAAAATCTATTATGGAAACATTGAGCAGAGTAGCAATAATCAAGATCACTATTGAGCACTTCTCAGGCAAAGCCCACCGTTAAGTTGATTTACATGCCAGACTGATTATAAACACAGTTCCCTGAGGCTGATTATTTTCTATACTGATCTTTCCCTTATAACTATCAATCAGTGATTTCACAATATGCAATCCTAACCCGGTATGACCGGAATCGCCGTAATGAAACCCTTCATCAAAAACATGTTTTTTTATCTCATCTGGAATCCCTGAACCATTATCAGAAAAACGTATCTGACATTCTTCTCCCTGCTTAGCGATATCTATTTCTATCTGATCTGCCTGAGCATGACGCTGCGAATTACTGATAAAATTCTCAAATACGGAATGTTATCCATCATCAGCATAAACTGCCACGTTCTTTGCGCCTGAGACGGTAATTTTTATTTCCGGATGACTCTGAACTATCTCAGCTATCAGATCATTGATCACCAGTTCAGGAATAATGTCAGCTTTAATGATGTTTAATTCCTGCTTATGCTGTTTTTTGATAGTATCAATACACCTTTTCACTCTTTTTTCAATTTCATCCAGCATTCCCGGTTTAGACGTTTCCTTGTATAATTCCAAGGCACTATCAATTACTGCCAGATCATTGGCTATATCGTGCCTGAGTATGGAATTCATCACTCTTAGCTTTTTATGAGCAATTCTCAGTTCATCCTCTGACTTCAGCCTTTCTGTAACATCACGCACTGCCACAATTCGAACAGATTTTCCCATCTGCTTCACACCTTTCGCTTCCAGTTCTGCCATAAACATACTCCCATCTTCACGTCTTGCCTGTACTATATACGGTTCAGTGGAAGTTTTTACTATATTGATCAATATCCTGGCGCGATCCTTCATTCCGGGAATATAATCTAACAGATATTTACCTATCGCTTCTTTTCTCGTATAACCACACATTTTTATAAAAGCATCATTAGCATCAAGTACAATCCCGTTTTTATGAACCACAATTCCTTCAAATGTTGCCTGCGTCAAAAATTTAAACCTTTCTTCACTTTCTCTTAACTTCTGCTCTACGGATTTCCGGGCTGAAACATCCTGCACTGATACAATGCCAGCCGGTTTGCCATGATACAAAGTGCTTGCGCCACTTAACCATACCCACTTTTCCTTACCTTTTTTGGTGATTATTTTGAATTCATAGCTTTTTACCGTTTCTTCAGTTTTCTGACGCTTGCTCCCTATTAATTTCACTTGTTCCACAAAATCCGGATGAACAAATTTCCAGAAAGGCATTCCCATCAACTCTTGATTGGAGAAACCGGAAATTTGGCTGGCTGCTGTATTGGCATAAACCCAGATATCATTTTGATAAATCATCATAGCTAAAAGGCTGTTTTCCGAAAGCACCCTGAACATCTCTTCACTTTCACTCAGAGCACTAATCTGATGTTCAAAAGATTCTTTTACAGCTTCCAATTCTGTTACTTTCTTCTTAAGCTTTGCTATTTCACCTAACAAAGTTTTCTTTTCCTGGTCTTCCATTTTATTTTCCTGGTTATATTCTGGTTTCCCGGTAATCATCATTAAAGATTATGTTCCATTTTAAACCTTCCGAAACATGATATGATATACTGCCCCTTAACTGATATTTCACGATGGCAAACACACTGTTCACTCCCATCGAATCAAGAGTCCTCAGATTGATCCCTGGCTCGATACCTTGTCCATTATCGCCATATTCAACTACGATTAATCGGTTTCTGTCTCGATGTAATTTTATACAGATTTTCCCAAAGTCCTGTTTTGCAAAAGCATGCTTGAAAGAATTGGTTATCAGCTCTGCTATCACAAGTCCCAGCGGGATGGCCGAATCAATAGACACTTTTACTTCTTCCAGACTAAGCTCAAAACTAACCCTGTTGCTCATGCCGAATTTATCCAGCAGGTGCCCGGTGAAATCCTCTATATATTCCTTAAGCTCGATCTGGGAAAGGTTTTGCCCTTCATAGAGCTTTTTATGAACCAGTGACATGGAAAATATCTTATCTACTATTTCCCGGAAGCTGGCGCGTAATTCCTCATCCTGGGATAGATCGGCTTTCATTTGCAGCATAGAGGCAATCACCTCCATATTGTTGCGAGTGCGGTGGTAAAGCTCACGCAGCAATATCTCCTTTTCACGCAAATTGCTTTTAAGCTGTTTTTCTGACTGTTTACTCCTGATGGCAAGAGCTATTTCTTCTGAGACAAAGGTGAGTAATTCCACATCATCAGCGGAAAAACTGTTCGATTCCTCATAGCTTTGCACGGAGAGCACTCCTATCACATCTTTCCCGGTTTTCAGCGGGATTCCTAACCATTGCCTCGGTATTTCTCCCTGTAAATTTACCCAGCCTCTGGCTTGCAATTGCATGATCTCTGTACTATCAACCAGAATCGCCTCCCCTTTTTCCAGTACAAGCTGCGTAAGCCCTCGTGATTCTGCAAAATTCACTGGTTCTGGCTTGATATTATATTTGCTCTCGAAATAAGGAAATTGGATTTTTTGCTCTTTGTGATCCATGAGTGCAATATAGATTTCACTAACTTTCACTACTTCATTTAAAAGCTGATGCAGCCTTTGAAATAGTTCCGGCAAATCCCCTGTCTCTATCATGGCATTTGAAATATTAAAAAGTGTTCTCTGGATAAGTTCCGACCGCTTTCGCTGGCTGATATCTGTCAATGAACCTGTGATCAGATTTACTTTCCCATTTTCGATAATCGGGGTCTCTCTCACTTCTACCCAGACCTTATTACCGTCTGCTCTGATCAATTCCATTTCATAAGCAGGTTGTGCCTCACCTGTCTCAATTGCTTTCCGGGTATTTATCACAGCCTTTTGATTAATCGGATGATCGGTTGCAAATTCTGTCCATTTCACCAGTGCTTCTGCCTGGGTGCAACCCAGTATATTGACTACCTGCGGGCTTATATAAATTATCTCATCATCTATTGTGTGAATAAAAAATACATCTGTACTGTGCTCTATTATCCAACTTAACCGCTTTTCTACTAAAGGGCTTAGTTCTTCATCATTTTTCATCTATCTTGTTTAAGGCTGTTAAAATCTCATACATGTTAATTGGTTTAAAAAAATATCCTAAAGGATTCAATTTGCTGGCTCGCTGACGGTAGCTCTCATCTGAGTAACCAGTTATAAATATTATCGGTATATAACTATTCGCTATGATCGCTTCTCCAGCGTCTAATCCATTCATTTTACCATTCAAGTTTATATCCATTAATATCAAATCCGGCTTCTCTGATATGGCTTTAGTCACTGCTTCTTCACCTGTGGTTACATAGCTCAGCACTTCATAACCTCGCGACTTAAAGAAAACTTCCAGCCGCATGGCGATCACTACCTCATCTTCAACAATCAACAGCTTCATTTTCGCTTCTGCCATCAAATTCTCCCTGTTTCCCTCAAAAAAATAATCAGAGAAATATATAATTATCTCTCCCCACAACTATTAACAATGAATTCACATCTTATTTATTAATTTGATATCACCTTGTTTTCTGTCAAGAAATTATGATAATTGAGAAATTATCCTGAAAAATGTAATGTGAATAACTAAGGTAAGACAGAGATGTAGATCAAACTTTCCAGTTTGATGGGGAAAAGTCTTAATCCGGGAGGATTAAGCTACATTCAATTTGATGGCAATTAAGTTATAATCTTCCCAGATTAAGCATTCTTTCTGGGAATAACCCTACCACCCAGCTAAGAAAGAAGTTATGAACTATACTCCGGACATGATTTCCGGACGGCCATTCTCACCCAAATCTTCGTGAGCCGGAATTCGAAAAACCAGGAACAGAATGCTCTACATCCATTATTGAACCAAGTTTACACATCTGTGAATGACAATAATTTTATTTTCTGTGTCTTTCCCTGCCCCCCTGCCTTGGTCTTACGGAAATATCTCCCCGGCTCTACTAAAACCGTATCACCTGTCACCGATTCATCAATTGCCGGCTGAATTGATATATAATCCCCAGTTCCATCCAAACTCATTGTATGAATTTCAGCGGAAAGTGGGATACAAAGCAACAAAATAAATACAGCTAACATACAGATTTTACTTTCCTGATCTTCATCTTATCCATAATTCAATTCCCCACTAAGCTACCTTGCGGTCTTGCACCTCCGCAATGGTGGCGACTAATTATTATGCAGGTTTTGCCTTTATTTCCACTACGTCCTCTGCGTCCACTTAGTCCACTACGTCTACTGTCCACAATCAAGAACCTCTGCTCAATAAATTTGCTGCAACGTTAATATGTGAAATAGGCAATCTCTTTGATCAGGTATTAAATATCCGGTCTCCAGCATCTCCCAAGCCAGGCAGTATATAACCATTATCATTCAAATGATCATCTTTGGCAGCTACAAATACCTGCACATCCGGCGTTTCCTTCTCCAGCCGCTCAATTCCTTCCGGTGATGCCACTATTGCCAGAATAGTTATGCGACCGCAATTGTGCTTTTTTAGCTCCTGCACAGCATCTACAAGGGTTCCTCCAGTTGCCAGCATCGGATCAATCAAGATTGCATGCTGACGGTCCATATTCTTCGGCAATTTATTATAATACCACACCGGCTGCAGGGTCTCCTCATTGCGATACATCCCCAATATCTGCACCTGTGCAGCCGGCAGCAGATGCCGCGCTCCATCCAGCATCCCGATTCCTGCTCTCAAAATAGGCATGATCACTATTCGCTTCTGGTCAAAAACCGTTGCCGGATATTGCTCTCCTGTCCACATGGGAATGTCTTCTATATTGTATTCCTCATCTTTTAGCGCTTCATAGGTGAGTAATTGTGAGATTAAAAGCGTAATCCGGTAAAACTCCGCTGGCTCTGTGCCGGTATGACGTAACTGGTCAACCAGTGAAGTCATAAACTTATTATCAATGATATTTATCATACTACCTTCATAATGGACTGATAAAAAAATATATCTTAAAAAACTGGCAATAATAAAAAAAGTGGACAACTTGACTTTGTCTTTGATTTTTGGAGCAGATTTAATAAGGAGATATGATTATGGCTAATCAATATCGCAGATGACTCTGAGCAGATAATTCAGGATCAGGTAGATCCGGTGTCAGGGAGACAATAGCGGCAAGATTGCCATAATCGAATAATTACCCCCGGTTTGGCAGTGATGCTGCAAAATAAACTGGAGGTAACTATGTCTTATCACAAAATGTGGGCAGAGCTGGGTTTGAACCTGGAAGCTCACGACCAATTATTACAAGTCCTTTCCCAGGGCTATCAGCAATTATTTCTCAGTCAGGAAAACCGTCCTACCGGTATGCAGTATCTGGATTTCGTGATGTCAGAAATTCATGGCTTACGGATTCAGGAACTGGTGGATGCTCAAAAAGCCGGTAGAAAAGTAGTCGGCTCCTTTTGCGTATTCGTACCGGAAGAGCTTATCTTAGCAGTAGATGCCATCTCAGTAGGCTTATGCACTGGTGCAGAAGTAGGCTTTGACCTGGCAGAACAGTATCTGCCCCGCAACACCTGTGCCCTCATCAAGTCCTCATTTGGTTTCAAACTTGGTAAAATGTGCCCCTATATAGAAGCCAGCGATCTGATCGTGGGCGAAAACACCTGTGACGGCAAAAAGAAAAGTTATGAACATCTCAAATATCTGGTGAAAGACCTCTACGTGATGGATTTGCCCCAGATGAAAAGCGAAGCGGGAAAAGCACTTCTCAAAGCTGAATATCTTCGCTTTATGAAGCGTTTGGAAGAACTTACCGGCAAAACTATTACCGTGAAAAATCTCAAAGAAGCGATTGAAATCGTAAATGCCAAAAGATTATCAGTAGCGCGTCTTGCCCGGCTCAGAGCAGCTTCTCCTGCTCCCATTTCCGGCTTGGACAGCCTGCTTATCAACCAGATATTCTTCAATGAAAACCCTCAACGCTTCACCGAAAATATTAATATACTCTGCGATGAACTGGAAGCGCGAATTGAACAGGGAACCGGAGTGGCTAAGCCTGATGCACCCCGCATACTCGTAAGCGGTTGTCCCATGGCTGTGCCAAACTGGAAACTGCCAGCAATAGTGGAACAAAATGGTGCAGTGATCGTGGGCGAAGAGCTTTGCACTGGCGAACGTGGCGCACGCTGGTTGACTGAGATCAAGGGTGAAACACTGGAAGAATTAATCGATAGCCTGGTAGAACGCTACTGGCAGATAGATTGTGCCGTTTTCACTCCTAATACAGATAGGCTGCAAAGCATCAAAAAAATGGTCCAAGAATATCAAGCCGATGGCGTATTGCAATATAATCTGCAATTCTGTCAGCCCTACACAATTGAAAGCGGACTTTATGAAACGGAGCTCGAAGCAGCAGGCATTCCTGTTCTCAATATTGAAACTGACTACAGTCAGGAGGATATGGGGCAGCTTTCCACTCGCATTGAGGCTTTTATAGAGAGATTAAAACAGTAATTTACAGCGGGGAGGTACTCAAGCAGTTCCTCCCCTTTAATATGAGGTTTATATTGTGAGATATGCAGGATTTGATTTAGGTTCCAGAACTTTAAAACTGGTTATTATGGAAGATGATAAACTGGTCTGGCAGCAGGTTATGCCCAATCAGTATAATTTCCAAAAGCAGGTTCAAGCCATGCTGCCGGCAGGCAGTTATGATTATTTAGTGGCTACCGGCTATGGCAGACATTATTTTGATAACTGGCAGAACGCTGCCACTATTAGTGAAATAAAAGCCTTTGCTGCTGGCGTAAACTATATTCATAGCGGTGAACTTACTATTTTAGATATCGGCGGGCAGGATACTAAGGCAATATCTCTGGACAACCGTGGTAAAATCAAGAAATTTGTAATGAATGATAAATGTGCAGCAGGCACAGGGCGTTTTCTGGAGATTATGGCGGCAGCTCTTAATCTGGAGATTGCTGAATTCGGTGATATTGCTCTCACTGCATCTTATGCAGAAAAGATTAATAGTATGTGCACTGTTTTTGCTGAAAGTGAAGTGATCTCCACTTTATCTCGCGGTGCAAAACCCGCAGATGTTGCCCTGGGCATTCATAATTCTATTGTCGATAGAGCCTGCGGTCTGGTTCGTAAAGTGGGTATTAATGGTAAACTGATCTTTGTCGGAGGGGTTGCCCGGAATAGTGCAGTTGCTCATTTATTACAAAAAAACCTGGATTCTGAAGTGATAGTACCGCCTGATGCCCAGTTGATGGGTGCCTTAGGTTGTGCCGTCCTGGCTGATAAAATGCGGGAGGATGCTATATGATCTATCTGGATAACGCTGCTACCAGCTTCCCTAAAGCTCCGGGAGTTGTGGATGCCGTCTGCCGTTTCCTTAATGAAATAGGTGCAAATGCAGGGAGATCATCTTATTCTACTGCCCGTGACTCCGCTCGAATTATCTACCAGACCCGCTCCTTAATGGCAAAACTCCTGCATACTGATAGTTCCGAGCGTATCTGCTTCACCATGAATACCACCCAGGCATTGAATATTGCTATCAAAGGTTTAGTGAAACCCGGCTATAAAGTTCTCACTTCGCCCTATGAACATAATTCCGTGATGCGTCCCTTGCGTCAGCTGGAAAGCAAAGGTCTTATTTCGCTTAATTCTTTTCTGATCAATCAATATGAAACAGACTGGCAATATCTGGAAACTCAGCTTGACCAAAACACAGACCTCTTGGTACTCAATGCCGCCTCCAATGTGAATGGCTTTATATTGCCCTATCAGAAAATTGCTCAGATTGCCCATAATTATAATGTCCCGGTAATCCTCGATGCTGCCCAGGCGATTGGCTCTTTGCCGATAAATGCCGCCGATTATGATATCATTTGTTTCCCGGGGCATAAAGGACTACTGGCTCCTATGGGAACTGGTGGTTTATATGTCTCTCAAGCTCTTGAACTGGAACCGCTGATAACAGGAGGCACAGGCAGCCGCAGTTCCAGCGAATATCAGCCTTTTGAGATGCCAGACCGTTTAGAAAGCGGTACCCCTAATCTTCCCGGAATTGCCGGACTGCGTGCCAGCCTGAAATTTATCCTCAATGCCGGAATTGACAATATCGCTGCCCAAAAGCGAAAGCTAACCATGCAATTGATGCAGCAGCTTACTGAGATAGAGGGAATCACCCTTCATAGTCCCATACAGCCGGAATTGCAGGCAGGAGTCGTCTCATTTACGTCAGCTAGATACAGTGTTTCTGAATTAGCCTGGGAATTTGACAAGGCAGATATTGCCTGCCGCATGGGTCTGCATTGCGCTCCCTGTGCCCATAAACAGCTTGGCACTTTCTCCAGAGGTGGCACTTTGCGACTTTCTCCAGGCTATTTTAACACTTCCGTAGAAATCGACCAGGTTATAGAACTGCTGCGGGAATTGCATAAATGATACTACAGGCAGTGCTGACTTTTCATAGCACCCATTCAGCAATGGCGGCAGAAGATACTTTTAAGCAATTAAAGCTTGATTTTGAACTGATCCCCACGCCACGCCAGATTTCTGCTGAATGCGGCTTCGCTCTGCTGTTACGGGGACTGGAAATTGCTGAGATCAGCCTGATCTGCCAGCAGAATCAAATTAAATATGATAGTATTTATAAAATAAAATTTACTGATGGAGGAAAAGAATATGAAAAAAGTGATTGATGCCAGAGGGCTTGATTGCCCTAAACCTGTCCTTGAAACCAAAAAAGCCCTGGAAAAAGGAGGCTTTACTAAATTGGAAATTACCGTCGATAATAAAGCTGCCCGTGATAATGTCAGCAGCTTCCTGGAAAAAACCGGCAATAAAATTGATAAGATCAACGAAGTTAAAGGTGAATTCACACTCTATGTGACTCCCGGAAATGTATCTGAAACAGCTCCTGAACCGCAAAACACCGCTGATGTTACCGGGAAAACCATCTTCATCGCCTCAAATTGCCTCGGCTCCGGCTCAGATGATCTCGGTGCAAAACTTATGAAAGCCTTCACCTTCACACTCACAGAACTCGATAATCTTCCTCAAAGAATACTTTTCATGAATGCCGGTGTCTATCTCTGCCTCCAAGACTCCGATTCTCTCCCAAACCTTAAAATCCTGGCTGAACGCGGCACAGACATCCTCGTCTGCGGCACCTGCCTCAATTTCTTCGGAGTAGCAGACCAACTTGCCATCGGCAAAGTCAGCAATATGTATGACATCGCCGGACACCTGCTCTCAGACACCCAGGTAATCAAAATCTAACTCCACATTCCCCCGCAATATACCGCCATCCAGCATCTACCCAGGTGCTTTAATTGTGGACATTGTTAACCTGGTTAACCGAGTTAACATAGTTAACGGGAAAAGTGTTAACTAAGATACAGTAAATAAAGAGGTTGACTGCTAATTTAAAAGTAGCTTCTTTTGATAATGCAAGTAATTTATTTCTGGAGGTATCATGTCAAAGCTGCTGGGAAACCATGGGGGCTGTCGCAAGATGATGAGTTTTCAGATGGCGCAACTGGTTTATGATGTGACGGTAAGATTTTGTGATTGGTATATAGATAAATTCAGTAGGACAAAGGATCAAATAGTACAGGCAGCCAGAAGCGGAGTGCAAAACATTGCCGAAGTCTCGCAAGCTGCAGCAACCTCAAAGAAAACCGAATTAAAACTTATCCAGGTAGCACGCTCCAGTCTGGAAGAACTAAAACTTGATTATGAAGATTTCCTGCGTCAAAGAAAATTAACTCTATGGGAGAGAAATAACCCACTCCGGCAACAGTTAATCGATGTTAGATGCCGGACAGCAGATGAAGTTGCAAACTGGATAAAAGAAAATTGCCTTAATTAAGCTAATTATCCGGAATATTCTGCCAACGCTGCCCTAGTTCTGATTATTGTAGCCCGAGCTCTATTGAATACCCATGTAGAAAGGCTTGCAGAAGATTTTGAATCGCAAGGCGGATTAACTGAAAGATTACATCGAGTGTGGCAAGAAGCAAGAAAGAATAATCAGGGAAAAGATAAACTGAAAGATCAAACAGATCGTTAACTAGGTTAACCGGGTTAACAATGTTTACAAGGTGAATTAGAAAAAAAAGGAGAAATTATGAAAGCTATAGCAATTGTGGGAAGTGCACGGAAGGATGGCAATACTGCCGCTTTGACGCGGGTTGTATTGGGCGAATTGGGAAAAGTGGGGGTTGATACTGAGCTTATAGAGCTGGCAGGTCAGGATATCAAGAGTTGCAAAGCCTGCTATAAATGTTTTCAGAATAAGGACGGACAATGCATTATCCAGAGTGATGTGATCAATGATGTGATTGCTAAGATGAAGGATGCTGATGCTATCATTATTGGTTCGCCCACATACTTCAGTAATGTGAGCTCTGAGATCAAGGCTCTGATAGATCGGGCTGGTCTGGTGGGAATTGCTAATGGTTATATGTTTCGGCGTAAAGTGGGAGCTGCAGTTGTGGCAGTACGTCGGGCTGGAAGTGTGAATGTTTTTGATGCGATCAATAAGTTCTTTTTCATCAATCAGATGATCGTGCCAGGTTCGGTTTACTGGAATATGGGGATCGGTCGTGCACCGGGTGAAGTTAATGAAGATGAAGAAGGGATCAGGACAATGAAGATATTAGGCGAGAATATGGGGTGGCTGCTGAAGAAGCTTTAAAGAGGTATTTTTTCAGCCACAGATGACACGGATTTTCAGGGATAATTAAGAGTTAAAAAAAAAGGGAGTCACTAAAGAAATTGTACTTCGGGTTAATGATAGCGGTCGTTATCTGCGACCCACCTGGAAATACCCGGCGGTGCACATGCACTTAGTGGTAAAAATTAAGTAAGTTTACCATGTTCACAGAGTTTACTGCGTTTACCTGGTTAACAGCAATTAACCAAAGCATCACAAAATAAAAAAAAGTTATTGACAGCTCCCGCCTTCTTTAAGCAAATGACTTTGTATAACAAAGTACTTTAGCTTAGAAAAAGAAGGAGGCGACATGGAATCGCAAAAAGCAGTTGAAGAGATCAGTTTTATCAAGAAGATCGTGGAGGAGAACCGGAAGGTGAGTTATCCCAATGGGATTTACTTTATTATTTGGGGTATAGCAGTATTTTTGGGCATGCTGGGAAATTTTTACCTGGTGAAAGAAGGACTGGGCAGGAAGATACTCTGGTTATGGCTGGGTATAGTTTTGGTCGGCTGGGTATTTACGGTGATATCATCTCGCAAGGAAGACCGGAAAGCGGGGTATAGTGACTGGACAGGCAAAGTGTATGGATATTTATGGATGGCAGCAGGAGTATGCATGTCGATAATCGGGTTCACTGGACCATTTTCCAGAGTATTAAATCCTATGGCAATTTGTCCTCTAATAGGTCTGATAATGGGAATGGCGCATTTTATCAGTGGAATGATGAATGATTTCAAATGGCAGCAGATAGTGGGTGTATTGTGGTGGATAGGCAGTATAGTGCTTTTTTTCTGGGTAGCAGTAGAGAATTTTCTGGTTTTTGGGGTAATGATGCTTCTGCTGCATGCTCTGCCAGGTTTTATTTTGAATGGCTATTATAAGAGGCAATGATCATGTCTGGCGAAGATCAATTTGATTATCAGCAGTTAGATGAACTTCTGCATTCTCGGATACGGACGGCAATTGTGGCAGTGCTTGATGGTGTGGAGCAGGCAGAATTCAGCTATTTAAAAAAAAGGGTGGGTGCTACAGATGGTAATCTGAGCACTCACTTGCGGAAACTTGAAGAAGCAGAATATATTGGAGTAGAAAAGAAGTTTATCAGCAGGAAGCCGGTGACTCGCTACTGGCTGACGGAGAAGGGAAAGATAGCATTTCGGGAGTATATAGCAAGGCTGGAGGAGATGCTGAAGGGAGGGGAGTGATAGAGGGAACGAGGGAACGAGGGGGAGAGGGAACGAGTGATGGCGGGGCAAAGAGCTTGACAGGAAATCTGAGTGTGAATAAGAGCTTGTGTGGAGGTATTTATGGAAGAAAGAGAATTAATCAGCTATGTGTGTCCTAAGTGTGGGAATACGAGTTATATTCGAGATGAGATGCGGGCAACAGGCTCTTATCTGGCAAAAGTATTTGATATACAGAACAAGAAGTTTATCACGATAAGTTGTGAACGGTGCGGATATACGGAGTTTTACAAGCGGCAATCGAATTTACTGGGTAATATTTTTGATTTTTTAGCGGATTAGCTAAGTGGAATTAGCTGTTTTTGAGCCATCTCTATACCGGAGCACAGTGAAATCATTTTTGCAGCGTCATCAGATAGCGGATGTTAAGGCAGATTATAAGGGATTGGGAGCCGTATTGGAAGCATTTAAGGAGATCCCTTATGAGAATGTTTCAAAGTTGCTCAGGCAGAAGAACTGGACTGGAGGCGATGAGTTGCTGCTGCGTTTGCCGGATGTGCTCTGGAATGATTTTCAGGAGAATAAATTAGGTGGTACCTGTTATTCACTGACTTTTTTTCTGGAAGTGATACTATCTAATCTGGGATTTGAGTGTTATCCTGTATCTGCTGATATGAAATGGGGCAGGAATGTTCATTGTGGATTAGCTGTAATACTGGAAGGAGTGCACTGGTGGTGTGATCCGGGTTATCTATTAATGACGCCAATGGTACTTTCCGGTAAATTTCAGCAGGTATATAGGACAGAAAGCAGCGGAATTCAATTAGTATTTGACGGCTTGAAATACCGGTTAGGTACCTTTCACGGCAGAGAAATCAAGTGGCGTTACAGTTTTATAGACAGTAAATGTAAGCGTTCAAATTTTTTGCATTACTGGCTGGCATCTTTTGAGCAGCGGGGCATGAATGGCGTATGTTTGACCAGGCAGCAGAAAGAGGGGATGATCTATATTCATAATAGATTTTTTAAGGAGGTTAGCCGTAGTGCTGTACGTAAAAGCAGATTAGACAGCAACTGGTTAAAAGAGATAGAACGGCTATTCGGGATACCGGGAATACTTTTAGAAGAGGCATATAGTATTACTAAGTCAAGGGGGAAGCAATGCAGCCGGTAGAAGTGCAGAGCGTGAAGCTGGTGATAGGTTTTTTATATCGGGAGCGGGGTGTATTTCGGCAGGCACTGGAGCGGGTGCGTGCAGTCTGGGGCGAAAGTGATTATCAGAGCGAGGAATATTTTTTTGATCTCACAGATTATTATGAGACAGAGATGGGCAAGCCGATATTCCGTAGTTTCAATTCCTACAGCAGATTGATCAGTCCGGGTGAGCTGGCAGATATCAAGCTGCGGACGAACCAGATAGAGCAGGAATTAAGGAGCAGCGAAGGCAGGAAAGTGAATCTTGATCCAGGTTATCTGGATTATGATAAGCTGGTATTAGCTTCAGCAAAGTATAATCATCAGAAGGTTTATTTAAGTGTCGGGATTTATGCAGATATCACGCTGTTTTACCGGAAAGGCAGATATATTGCCCCAGAGTGGGCATTTCCTGATTTCCAGGCAGGTCTTTATGAGAATGATTTTCTGCAGATCAGGCATCTCTATAAGCAGCAGTTGAAAGAACTGAATAAAAGCGGGACGTGATATATCTTGACAGGAGAGGTAACCGGCAGAAAAGACATTGTTTAGAGGTGATAGATGTATAGATATTTAATGATAGTATTGATATTATCAATGCTGGTAGTAAATAGTTGTTCTTATTCGGTGTATTCCAACAGTCTGCCGCATTTAAAGACGATAGCTATAGAGCGATTTGAGAACAAATCTGACCAGTTTGAGCTGGAAGAGGAATTGTGGAATTACTTAAATTCGGAATACAATTCTGATGGTAGATTACGAGTGGTTTCATTAGCGGCAGATTGTGCCTTAGAGGGTGTGATCATGGACTATAGCCGCAAGATAGACACGTATAATGAGAGCGGAATAGAGGAATATAATGTGAAACTGCTATTCAGATTGAGTTTCAAGGATTTAACGACTGGAGAAGTGATCTGGGAGAAGGATTCTTTGATCTTAAGTGAGGTATATTCCGATGCTGACGAGATGGCAGAATACCAGTCAGAGGAAGAGGCAAGAGAAGCGGTATATGAGAAATTATTTGACGAATTAATGAAAAACACACTGGAGCAGTGGTAAATAAATGATAAGAATAAACAAGTTTCTGGCAAGGTGTAATCTGGGTTCGAGGCGGCAGGTGGAAGATTTTATTCGGGATGGCAAGGTCGCCGTGAATGGAGTAGTAACTATTGATCTATCAACAATGGTCAATCCTGAGATCGATAAAGTGAGTTATAATGGCAAGCAGATCAATGTGATAGAAGATAAGATATATCTGATGCTTAATAAGCCCAAAAATTATCTGGTATCTTCTCGAGATGATTTTGGCAGAAAGCTGGTCTATGAGCTGTTGCCTGATTTTGGAGTACATTTATTTGCCATTGGCAGACTGGATTATAATAGTGAAGGGCTGCTTTTATTCACCAGTGATGGAGATTTTGCCAACCGTATTATGCATCCTCGTTTTAAGCTGCCCAAGGTTTATCGGGTGATTGTGAAGGGGCAAATGCAGCAGGAACAGATCGAGCGCTTGCGTAAGGGTGTGAAGATAAAAAGCGGCAAGACACAACCCGCTCTGGTGCATATTAAGCAGCGGGGTGAAAACTCGATGCAATTGAAGATAACGATCTATGAAGGGCAGAAAAGGCAAATCAGATACATGATCAAAGCAGTAGGCTCGGATGTGCTGGAACTGAAACGGCTGCAGATTGGCAATGTGACCCTGGGCAAACTACCTCCTGGTATGTGGCGTTTGCTGAAGCCTTCGGAGGTAACAGGACTGCAAAAACTGGCACATTAATAATCAGCATTTAATTTTTACACCGCACTCCTTAAGAATCATGATAAATTCTTTGGTTTTATCATCCCAGATTTGACAATTGAATTGCAGAAGCTCCATCCAGTCAGCAAAATGTTGAACCTGGGAAGTTTCCTGTTCAGTGATCTCCCGATAGTACTCAATTAAACCTTCATCATTATTCAGCTTGTAGATAAGGTCCATAAGGTTGTAATCTTCAATGGGTTTGTATTCATCCTCAAAGTAGATATAGGACTGTGGAAAGTTAAAGTGCTCTTTGGGTGACTCGTCAGGGTATCCGGCGGCTATATTCACCAGCGGGATGACAAATTTGGGCAGGTTCCATCTTTTTCTGATAGTTTTCACCTGTTCAAGAGTATTACTCATATAGAAAGTTCCCAAGTCCTGATTATTAGCTTCATGAACAATGTTTTGAGCAGCTATGATGGCATTGATAAAGCTGGTAAGAAGCAGAGCTTTTTCCTCAGGATAATAGTCTTTTCCCTTAATATCAAAGACTCTTTTTGCCTTAAAGATATCCATACACACAATGAAATTAAGAGGTGCGTGCAAGATATTAAGATCGATTTTACGTGAAATCAGGACGCTATAGAATTGCGACACAAAAGGATTTTCCTGTCCGGCTCCCATTATTTTTTCGACAATACGCATTGCTGGCATCTCAATGCAGTACTTTTGGATATGATCCAATGTTCTGGTTTTTTTCGGACATTTTCTCATATTCCCTCACATTTACTTCTCTGCTACTTTCCTAAATGTAAAATTAAACGTCAAGTAAAATGAATTTATATGCAGTAATAATTGAAATAATATATAAGTTTTAGATATAAAAATTATCAATATTATAGAAAAAAAGTAAAATGAGTAGCATTCCATGTGAATTAAGATCGGAGGGTTAGGGCAATTGAAAAGAGTGATATCCTTGACTGAAAGCGGGAGTATCAGGAAAAGAGAAAAAAAATGCAAGAGGAGCAAAATGTCAGCTCAGACGGACCTTACACAGGGAGAGATTCGGGGGACACTCCTGAAACTGGCATTGCCTATCATGGCGACGTCATTTATCCAGATGGCTTATAATATGACGGATATGATCTGGATTGGCAGATTAGGCAGTGGGGCTGTAGCAGCCGTGGGAACTGCAGGTTTTTTTACCTGGTTTGGTTTTGCCTTCATTTTGATAGCGAAAGTGGGGGCAGAAATCAGTGTTTCGCAGTCTTTGGGCAGAAAAGAATCCGGCGAAGCACGGGAATATGCACGTAGTTCTCTGTATCTGATTACGATAATGGCGTTATTGTGGACTGCTGTGCTACTGATATTCAGTCGTCGGCTGATAGGATTTTTCAGATTTGAGGATCTGGCAGTAATAGAGATGGCAGATAATTATCTTTCTTTGGTGGCAATCGGGACATTATTCAGTTCTTTAAGTGTCGTATTTGCTGGAATATACAATGGGTGTGGCAACAGCCGGACACCGTTTTATATTACTGGTCTGGCTCTGGTGATGAATATGATGCTGGACCCACTATTGATTTTTGGAGTTGGAATATTTCCGGAACTGGGAGTGAAGGGAGCAGCAATAGCCACAGTGATAGCCCAGTTATCATCAACGCTGATATTTATCATGTTATTTATCACAAACAGGTCGCCATTTCCTGATTTCAGATTTGTCAAGAAGATAGAAATAAATCACATTAAAAAAGTATTTCATCTGGGATTACCGGTAGCATTAGAGAGTGCAGGATTCACGGTGATAGCCATGGTCTTGGCACGGATAATCTCAAGCTGGGGTTCCTTGCCGATTGCGGTTCAAAGGGTAGGTTCACAAATAGAAGCTTTATCATGGATGACAGCGAGCGGTTTTTCCACAGCGTTGTGTGCTTTCATGGGGCAGAATTTCGGGGCAAAGAAATGGGACAGGCTTTGGGCAAGCTATCGGGCTGCATTTCAGATGGTATTTATTGTAGGAAGTGTATCTACTGCATTATTTCTCATATTTCCGGAGTTTATTTTTGCTATATTTATACCTGAGGCAGAAGCTATAGCAGAGGGAGCAGTTTATTTAAGAATATTGGGAGTATCACAGATATTCATGTGTATAGAGATCATATCCAGTGGTGCTTTTAAGGGAATGGGCAGAACTGTACCGCCCACAGTTGTCAGTCTGGTTTTCACGGGCTTGCGAATTCCTCTGGCACTGATACTTTCTTCAGAAGGTTTACTGGGCTTAGCGGGAGTATGGTGGAGTATCACGCTCACCAGTATTGTAAAGGGGATTCTGCTGACTATCTGGTTTCTGATTTTCCTGCATTCACATCCCTGCATAGTTGATAAGATCAGGATATTACCGCGGGTTTTACGCTGGAATATCCGCTTTCTTCGCGATAAAGGTTCATTCACCGGGAAATGCTGATGGAGTTAACTGTCCGTTAAATCAAATATTAAAAAAATCAGAAGCGTTATTAAAGGTCTGCTGAGCGATCATTATAGGGCTTTGGTAGCGGATTTGGGCTATTTCTTCGATGATATAGCGGAGCATGGTGGGATCATTTCTTTTGCCGCGGTGTGGGTGCGGAGTAAGGTAGGGACTATCAGTTTCGATGAAATATTTATCTGCTGGAACCATTCTGATAATATCAGTAAGTTTGGAATTTTTATAAGTGATATTTCCGGTAAATGATATGTGCCAGCCGGCGGCAATGATTCGCTGAGCCATAAAATAATCACCTGCGAAGCAGTGAAACACAACCTTGAGGGGATTATACTCGCTAAGTATTGAGAGCACGTCTTCATGTGCATCGCGATCATGGATGATAATAGGCATTTTGAGCTTAATGGCAAGCTCAAGTTGCTGGCGGAAAGCGTCTCTTTGTATGTTTCGAGGAGAGATATCCCGGAAATAATCCAACCCGATTTCACCAATAGCCACAACTTTGGGATGTGCTGCAGCTTTACGCACCATTTCAAGGTCAAGTTCAGTGGCATCATGTGGGTGAAATCCGGCGGTAGCATAGATGAAGTCATATTTTTCTGCCAGAGCAATCGAATCTGCCATAGTTTGGGCGTCGCAACTGACATTTATCATCCGTTCGATCCCGGCATTATGGCAGTTAGCGATCACCTGCTGGCGGTCTTGAGCAAACTTGGGATTATCAAGGTGAGTATGAGATTCAAAGATTTTCATTTATCTACCCTGTTCATATTGCGCTGCCAGGTCAGGGAAAATAACGACCATAGCGATGACAATAGTGTAATCGTCATCGAGGCGGTAACGTATCTCAGCCAGGTCATACCTGCCTGTTTGAGGATTTTCTGCTGCCAGATAGCCTTTAAATTCTATATAGCCATTAATTAGCCGGAAATCAGCAATATTATAATAAATAATTCGATCTTTCCAGAAATTACCCAGCATGAGCAGTAGGTCGCGATAAGAGGCCAATTCAAAAATATGCCGGCTGGAGCCATGCACAACCAGCGTGGTCTCCGCAATATCAGGTTCCAGAATAAAGCCGGCAAGGCGGCTGGACATCACACGATGTGACATTAAAAGCTGGGGAAGATAGGGAGCAATCACCTGTACATCGTAGCCTTCCAGGTCTGAAAGATCAAATTCTTCAAAGCCGGCAATTGTAACTTTTTTATCTAAGATGGTAATATCATCCGAAGCTTTAATAGACCAGCCTTCGTTATCATTAATCTGGAGATAAAGATTGGATTTCAGGTTTCCAGTGAAAGGCGTATGGCTCAGATTGTAATGATCTCCCTTGATCAGGAGAGAATGCTCTTTAAATTCATTCTGCAGAAATTCGGCAATATTGGGTATTTTATTATTCATCATTTCCGAGCCCCAGGCAGTAGTAAGATTTGATTCCACCCAGTTAAGCAGTTTTTTTTCATACTTTGGAATACTGATATCTGCTGTTGAATCAGTCTGAGGGTAAACCGGTTCAATGTCAGGCACTTTCAGCTCAGGTATCTTGAGTTCGATTTTGGGAGGATACCAGGTGGCGATTTCTTCTGAATGCCGGCTAAAATCATCTGGCAGATGGTTTATATCGATAGTTTCCTCGTATTTCTCTAATTGTATGTGAGCAGTAGGATATTGATTGAGTTCATCAAAAATGATAATCAATTCATCGCCATTAGTCATTTGCAAAATCAATTGCACCAGTTTATCATTATTTATCACGGGGTGCAGTTTATCCAGAGGAAGTCTCGTATCAGAGTAGTGCGCAAAAAGACTGTCAATGGCAAAAGAAGATCGCAGCCCCCGATAGGTGATACTAACCGGCAATCTCTCCAGATAGTCTTCTACGAATATCCTGTGACGGCAATTAAGCCGGTATAGAAGCTCCCCGGCAATGATCAATTCTGTTTCATAATTGCTGAAAGGCAGCATTGCCGGCAGGTCTTCCCGCTGACTGGTGATCTTCCAGTTGTCCCAGATATAAACTACTTGAGCCTCTCCAGACTCCTGAAACTTCAGATTGCGTTTCACATAATCAGCAGTGATTCTGGCAGGCAGATCAATTGCAACAGTTTCTCTTGCCAGCCAGCTTTTATATAGGCGGTATTGGTATTCGGAATTGAAATCCCGACGCTGGGGCGCAAAGCCAAAAGCAGTTGTGCCCAGACAAACCAGTATTATAATAATCAGAATATTTTTCATTTTATTTGACATATATTCACTCACTGTTTTTTGAGGACGTGTTTAATAGAGTGGAGTTTTTGGTCAAATTATAAAAAAATAGGAGAAAGATATAATGAAAGCAGAACGTGATCGCAAGCGAATTAAGGAGTTCTTTGAACTGATAGGCAATCCGTATTCACTTCGGAAGTTTACTAACCCGGTACTGGTTTATGATATTTACAATGATGATGTACGATATTCGATCTGGGAAGAAGATATGCTGGATAGATTCGGACTGGAAAATGTGGACGGCTGGGATAAGAAAGAAAATTCTCTGTTTTGTCCTGATTGGATGCTGGATGATGAATATGAAGATGATGACGATGAAGATTACGATGACGTTGACGATGAAGAAGACGAGGAGTTAGAAAACTGATTTTGCTCTAATTTTTTTAATTTTCCGGCTTTGCTGTGCTGAAATAATATTCCGCTTGTGATGAATATTAGTCCGGCGATAGATGTCCAGGCAATGGGCTCTTTTAGTGTGAGTGTGATAAATATAAATGATAGAAATGGAGATAAGAAGATCAAGTTTGATATTCTAACCGTCTTTTCTGTTAGCTCCATTGCTTTTAGCCAGAACACAAATGTGAGACCCATCTCAAAAATACCCAGATATAGTGCAGACAAAATACTCTTAACACTGAATATCGGCAGATCCCCAGTTATTAGACAATAGCCCAATATCAGCAGGCTTCCGCAGAAGAAATTAGCAATCAGTTTTATGAGTGGATCAAGGCGTATACCAGCATTATAAATCCAGTAAAATGCCCAGACAATTGAGGAAAATAAAGCCAGAAAAACCCCTGTATGATTGATCTCACCAAGTTTACCTCCTCCACTGGAAATAACCGCAGCTCCGCTATAACACAGCAGCAGGGCAACGATATCAAAATAACGCAGCTTCTGTTTCTGGATAAAGATAGATAGCAGAGCAACCATAATAGCCCAGGTATAATTTAAAGGTTGGGCTATTTGAGCTGGCAGCAAATTATAGGCTTGCAGCAGGATAAGATAGTAAAGAAATGGGTTCAGGACGCCAAGTAGCGAGGCTTGCCGGAGCAGATGCGGAGAAGATTGCCAGAGCAGAGAAATCTTGTTTTGGCTGGCAGCTATAATTATCAGAACCAGCAGAGAAAAAAAGCTGGCAAGCAGCAGCATGGCAGGCGGAGAATTATATTGCAGAGCAATTTTAAAGGCGGAAGCTACCGTTGACCAGAAAAATATTGCAATCAAGCCATAGATATAAGCCTTTTTTTGGTTACTCACCAAATAGACCTTTTGTGATAAGTGGAAGGGCTACTCCGGCTGGCTGGCAGATATGAATATGGGACACACTGTTTTGATAGGCAGAATAGCCCGGATTTATCTCAATAATTTTTGCTCCCTGTTGTCTGGCAATATATGGTATCATACTTGCCGGCATCACTTCACCGGTTGTGCCAATCACCAGCATGGCATCAGCAAGTTCTGCTTCACTAAAAGCACGTTCTCTGGCTTGGGCAGGTATCATTTCACCAAAAAAAATGAAGTCAGGTTTCAAAAGACCTTTACAGGCTGGGCATTCAGGTGGTGTGTTCTTGAGTTTTAGTTCATTTAGATAATATTTTGTGGAACAGGCAGTACAGATAAAAGTGTGCGAATTACCATGAAATTCCACGATACTTCGGCTGCCGGCTTCCTGATGAAGATTATCAATATTCTGCGTGATTATGGTTTTCAGGATACCATTCTTTTCCAGCTCTGCCAAAGCATAATGAGCCGGATTGGGTTTTGCCTGACCAAAAAAATCATAGAATATCTCCTTGATCAGGAGCCAGGACCGTTCCGGATGTCTCAGATAAGTGTCCAGATCAAGGCAGCTTGCATCATATCTGTTCCACAAACCACCTTTCCCGCGAAAAGGAGGTATACCGCTTTCTACAGATATTCCTGCTCCGCAAAAAGCAATCAGATGACGGGCATTACGGATAATTTCCAGCGCTTTAGTAATCTCATACATAATTATTCTACTTTTTCCTGCTTAGTTTATCCCTGGAAGTGTTCTGCAATATAACTTACTGCTTCTGAAATTGCCAGACCTTTACTGGCTGGACCTGATCGGATATAAAACTTCTCCTTGCCGTCCATTGTTATAAAAATCGGTTTACTGCAAGGCTCACAATCCACTTTCAATATCTTCTTCCCTTCCAGCTCCATTAAACTATAATGTACTGACTGTGAGTTTTCAAGTCCGATATTATGGTGAATCAGGTTGGAAAAGTGCAGCAGATATTTGTCCTCACTGGCAAAATTATCTATTTCTATTCCCTGCACACTGCCATCATCATGAATGCCTACCAGCAAAGTACCGCCTTCACAATTTAGAAATGCAGCAATTGATTTGAGGACAGCATACTCTATATAAATATCTTTCTTGCCTTCTCGCAGATTCCAGCGCAGGGTTGATTTAAATTCCAGCTTATTACTCTCTCCAGCGTCTATCAGCATCCGCAGAGGGTCTTTCACTCTACATTGCTGAATGTATTCTGCCAGTGCCTGGGCTGTATCAGAATACAAATCCAGATTAGTGATATTGATCTCAATATTATTCAAATATTGCAGGATAACTGCATCGCCGATAGGGTCATTTGGCAGGATCCCGGCAAAAAAGAAATCCAGATTCTCTATTTTCTCAAAATAAGTAACTGTAAAGGGATTCTCCAGGTTCAAATATAAATAAATAACGGCAAATTGCTTCAGCTTCACTTCTTTCTTAGCTTCTTTCAGTTTAGAGATTATATCTTTGCCAAAGCGGGATATTTTTATAACTGCTGTTGCGGTATTATAAAAATATTTGATATCAAGCTCCGACGAATCATGCCAGGGCTTTTTTCCCCACTTGGGAAGAAGATACTCTCTCTCATAACCAATATTTTTATAAATTTTGTGAACCATATCCTGATGATGTTCCGGTACATATATACTCTTTTTCTCTACCTGCTGCAGGGGAGAATAACTGAGCAGAACGCTTTCTCGCTGGGTTTGGTTCTGACCTTTATCACTATTCAGCACAAGATTACCCGCAAATCCCAGCAATAAAGCACAATCATGTGCCTCCAGCCGGTGCAAAGCACGCTGGGCGTATATATTACTGGTCTCTGATTTGGCAAATAAACCCAGCAGATTTTTACCCCGGGCTATTTCCCGTAGAAATTGCAACAATTGCTCCATGCCATGATTGCCCCGATATTCCGGTAGCATCACTGCCTGCTCTAATTCTCCAATTTCAGCGGAGATATCCTCTCGATAGATTGCACAGGTGCCGGCAAAGATGCCTTTTTCTGTGATCGCCACTGCTGTATCAAGCTGCCCTTGCAGATTTAGCCTTTCTATCCGCTCGGGATAATATGCATGCTCGTTAAAATAATTATATCCATATATCCGATAAATTGCCCGAGATACCTCGATTGCTTCGCCTTCTCCTAATCGCCTGATCGCTAAATTAGTCTTGTGATGCTCTACAGATTTGCTGGTCTCTTCCGACTGGTCTGCAGGAAAAATATCTTCTAACGGACATTGAGTGATATATTTCACTAAATGGGTTTCTCTGCCTTCACTACCCCGATTCGTAAATATCACTTCATCAACTGTCTGCTTGATCAGATATAACCCTAAGCCCTGAGACTCAGTATCCAGGCTTTCGGGGTCATATTCTGGAAACTGACTGGAATCAAAGGGCATTCCCTTTTCTTTGATGATGATCTCGATACCTAAAGGTGTCTGCCAGCAGTTTATTTCAATGATGTCATATTGACCTGGAGCATAAGCGTGCAGGATAATATTGGAAATAGCCTCTTCGGTTGCCAGTGAAATGGCTCTCACTTCTTCGGGTATGAAGCCTATCAATTGGGCATTGTTTTCTATAAAAGTTGCACAAAGCGGTAAATAATCCAGAGAATTGGGTATTTTCAGGGTCGTATTTATCAGCTTATGAACCATTAGTGATCAACGCATTTCTTCCAGAAGAATTGCCAGAAATTCCCAGGTTCGCTGAAAAGACGGCAAGTTCAGACGTTCACGTGGAGAATGGGCATTCTGGATAGTTGGTCTAAAGGAAATCATCTCCATGTCCGGATACTTTTCTCCTATCAAGCCGCATTCCAGCCCAGCGTGGATGATCAATACATCCGGCTCTATCCCGAACAGCTTCTGGTAGCAGCTGGTGCACAGTTTCAACAAATCAGAATTTGTATCAGGCTCCCAGGCAGGATAACCGTCACTTTCTTCTACTTCAGCCCCAGCTAAATCCCCGATTGATATTATTCTGCCGCATAAACCCTCTAATCTGCTGCTTACCGAACTTCTTATGCTTATTAATACTCGCAGACTGTCAGATTCAATCTCTACTTTGGCCAGATTGCAGGAGGTTTCCACCAAATCCGGTATACTGAGAGTCATAGCGGACACACCATGCGGAAGTGCCATCAGAAGATTGATCACCTGCAGCGTACTTTCCTCTGTTAAAATGTCTTTTATTGAATCTTCGGGCTCGATTGTGATTTCCAGACCCGGTTCGATGCCGGTATATTCATGTCTGAAAGCAAGCTTGATGGTCTCCACAAATTCTTCAATTGCTGCCTGATCATCAGGATATATGCAAATAGTGCACTCGGCATCCCGTGATATGGCATTATGAGCCGTACCACCCAGAATATCTGCGATGTTGAAACTGAATTCCTCTTTTAGAAGATACAATGACCGGGCAAGAAGCTTCAAGGCAGAACCGTGATTTTTATTGATATCTACACCAGAATGTCCACCCAGTAAACCATGAACTTTTAATTTCAAAAAATTGCTGCTCTCTGCTGCCAGATCATATTCCAGTGGTAAATGGATTATTGTATGTTTTCCACCTGCACAGCCGATCGTGAACTTACCTTCACCTTCAGAATCCAGATTCAGTAGTATCTTACCCTGTAGAAAATCTTTGCCTAACTGATTCGCTCCCGTTAAGCCGGTCTCTTCGTCAACTGTAAACAGCAATTCTAATTGCGGATGAGGCTTTTGCTCTTCCACCAGCATCAGTGCTAAAGCAATTGCCACACCATTATCTGCTCCCAGGGTTGTTTTGTCTGCTACCAGCCAGTCACCCTGCCGTATCGGGCGGATTGCATCTGTTGCGAAATCATGATCACTTTCAGGCAACTTCTCACAGACCATGTCTGTATGCCCCTGCAAGACTACTATTGGACTGTCTTCATAACCAGGAGTTGCCGGAACTGTTATTACAATATTACCTGCCTTATCCTGCTTGCAGGCAAATTTATGCTCTTCTGCCCAGTCACATAACCATTTGCAGATTGCTTCCTCATGCTTCGAACACCGGGGTATGGCTGATATCTCTTTAAATATTGTCAAAAATTTCCCAATCACAATTTCCATAGATCTTCGCCCTTCACTACTATTTTATTCTGGTTAAATTTTAGAAATCCAGTTATTATGTCAAAGTAATTGTGATTCCCACCCATTTCTCTGGAGCACAAAAAAAATAAGTGACGCAGTTAACTGCGTCACTTCATTTGCTGCGGCTTCTCTGTATTGAAGCCTGTGATAACCGGTCGGGCTATCTTTTGTTTCATAAGAAGTCTGCCATTTGGGGTCATTTAATTGAAATTACCCTTTAGTACTTTTTTGCTCTCGGCAGGCTGTAACAATAAACTAATCACCTTTTAGAATATGTAAACCTTTTTTTTACTTTTTTCTCAACTTTTTTCATCAGTTTATAAAATATTAGACTTGATAGACGGTATGGCGGTGGCTGAGAGCTTAACTGGCAATTTTTGCCTGATTTATTTTCCCCACGATTTGACTAAAGCAGAGATTTTTTCTTGCCAATAAGATCGTCTAAAAAAAATTATAACAATGTGTAATTATAGAATCAGAGAAAAGCAGAAAAAATCCGAAAAGCGGGGAGATAAGCTGGAATATGAAGATTTCATTATTGTTCATTTTATTATTGGCAGGTTTGAGTTTAATGGGGCGATGGATAGAGGTGAACCCCGAACAGCAGTCCGGGTTATACACCTGTGAGCAGCAGACGCGTGGTCAAGCAGAAATAGTTTTCACTCTTGATGGCTTTGACCTGGGAGAAAAGAAATATGATGGAGAGATTTATTCGGTGATCAGCCATCCGGAAGCAGGAGAATTGCTGGATATTGGCATGCCTGATCTGCCGGTGTTTACAAAGGCTTTGATCATACCCGATGAAGGTAATGCAACCATTGAAATAATCAGTTATGAGCAGAGAGAATATCCGGAAATCCTGATTTATCCGCAGGAAGCCTTGCAGTATGAAAGTGAAGAACCAAGAGATAATTTTACTATAAATACAGAATTTTATCAGGGAAGAGGAGTATATCCGGCAGAAACCGTCTGGTCAGGAGAACCCGCAATAATGCGAGATTTCCGAATGCTGCCGGTTACCTTCAGTCCTTTTCAATATGATGCTGGTAGCCGCACATTAAGGGTGTGCAGCAGTATCAGAGTCAGGATAACCGTGGATGGCAGTGGTGGGATCAATGCCAGATACAGCCACCGCAAGCGTTCTCGGGCATTTACAGAAATGTTTCGAGCGAATTCTTTAAATTATGATCAATTGCCGCTGAGGGACGAATACCAGGTACCGACAATATTATTTATCTGCAATGATAATGATGACGTGCTGGAAAATCTGGCATATCTTACGGAATGGAAAAAGCAGAAAGGGTTCAATGTTGTTGTGGCAACTACGGCAGAAACGGGGATCACGAATACCTCGATCAAAGATTATATCCAGGATGCTTATGATACCTGGGAAAACCCACCGGAATATGTAAATATTATGGGAGACGGTGATGGCACTTTTGCTATAGCTACCTGGTTTACCAGCGGCGGTGAAGGAGATCATCCTTACAGTCAATTAGAAGGAAATGATGTTCTGGGTGACGTGATATTAGGAAGAATGACTTTTAACACGATAGCAGTATTGCAAACAGTTATCAGTAAAGCAATTTCATATGAAAAAAGCCCTTATCTGGAGCATCTGGAATGGTATCAACGGGCATTATTGACAGGTGACTCCTCTTATTCGGGATATTCCTGCATTGCCGTGATGAAAGCATTTAAGGAAATGATGCTGGATTATCCCGGTAATTTCTCTGATGATGATAATTTTTTTGAGGTTTATTTAGGCCCATTTCCTTATCAGATGAATAATGCCATTGATCTGGGAGTATCATACTTTGGCTACCGTGGTTATTTTGGCACTTCAAACTGGACCGCCGGCGCTACAACAAATGGCGGTATGATGCCATTTGCCGTGATACCAACCTGTGGCTCAAATAACTGGAATTATGGGCTTGGTACCGCGGAGGGTTTCTATCAATCAGGTACAGTATCTCTGCCAAGTGGCGGTATCGGGGCTATGGGTACAGCCACAGTTGGAACGCATACACCTTTTAACAATGCTATTGCTTTAGGGGTCTGGGGAGGTATATTTCGCGATAATATCTATACTATGGGAGGAGCTGTGTTACAGGGTAAGTATCACCTCTGGCTGAGCTTTCCTCAAAATCCCGGCTGTTATGTGAATATCTTTTCTCACTGGAATACCTTGATGGGAGATGCCAGCCTGGAATTATGGACTGGCATTCCTCAGATTCTTTCTGTTGCCTGTGATGATGTGATCCCTGATGGTGCTAATTTTTTTGAAGTGACAGTTTTTGATTCCACCGGAAATGCTGCTGAAGGAGCCTGGGTAACCTTATATGAAGTAGATGGAGGATATACTGCAACGGAATTTTGTGACGAAAATGGTTCTGTTATTCTGGATGTGGCTCATGCTCCTGATGGTAATTATACTCTTACAGCTACCAAACATAATCACATCCCTTTCAGAGAGGCTCTCAGAAAAGATCCTCTTGATCAGTTCATGGAAATTCAATCACGAGAATTTATTGATTTAGATGGAAATGGCAATGGTATTGTAAACCCGGGTGAGACAGGGGAGCTAATGCTTACCCTGGCAAATAGAGGAAATGCAGATGTCCACGAAGTGAATGTTAGCATGGCATGCAGCAATTCTGATGTTACAATATTAACGCCAATTGTGGATTTTGGAGATATTGCAATTGGGGAAATAATAACGGGTGAATCCGGGTTTGAACTGGAATTTGCTCCCGCTATTCAGGGGGATGTAGTACTTTTGATGGAATTCACGATTACTGATGCAGATGATAATGAATGGATCACCTGGCAGTATATTCCGGTGCAAGGAGCTAGTCTATTTGCCAGCGATTATACGGTTTCCGGGGATGGAATAATAGATCCGGGTGAAACAGAAGAAATTTATTTCACTCTGGGAAACAATGGAGAACTGGATGCGGCAGGAGTGGAAGGACAATTAATCTGCAATAGCCACCGGATAATTATAGAGGATAATCAGGGTGATTTTGGCACAATTGCTGCCGGCGGATCCTCCAGCAATGTTGATAATAGTTTCACAATCACAGCCAGTGAACTGGTTCTGCCGGGAACATATATTCCCTTTAATATTCATCTCACTGATGCGGATGGATATGATAGTTTTGTAACGATGAATATTCCCATCGGTGACCCGGAAGTTACCGATCCCTATGGACCGGATGAATATGGTTACTGGTGCTATGATGATGACGATGCGGGATATGAACTTTGTCCGGATTATGACTGGATAGAAATTGATCCGGATTATGGTGGTGCAGGTACATCCATCATCTGGGAAGGGGCAACAGGAACAGGTACAGGAGCCGGAACCGGAAATTATGCAAACCTGGATTTACCTGATGACTTCAGTTTCTCTTTTTATGGTGAAGAATATAATGAAATCTGTGTATGCACTAATGGCTGGATTGCTCCCGGCTATCATGAAAGCGGAAGTTTCATGAACTATCAGATTCCCGGACCTCAAGGACCAAGTCCCATGATCGCGGTTTTCTGGGATGATTTGAGCATCAGTTCCGGAGATATTCTCTGGTATTATAATGCTGAGCTTCATTATTATGTAATAGAGTGGTCAAACATAACAAATGGAGATACCGCTGCCCTGGAGTATTTCGAAGTGCTTCTCTATGACGCCAGACATTATCCCGTGACAACGGGAGATAGTATGATCAAAATGCAGTATCTGGATGTAACTAATAATAACGTAGGAAGTTATCCAAGCAACCACGGGCAATATTGTACGATTGGATTGGAGAACAGCAATTCTCAGATCGGGTTGCAATATAGCTTCAATAACACATTTCCGGCAGCCTGCAAAGTCCTGGAAAATGAAACTGCACTCTTATTTACTACACCGCCGATACCTGTGGATGCACCTTTTCTGGAAGTTAGTGATTATTATGCCCTGGCAGGTGATGATAATTTTATTGAAGCTGGAGAAACTGCCTATATAAGTCTGGTTCTGGAGAATATAGGAGGAGAAACTGCCCAATATATTGAAGTGGAACTTTCTATTGAAGACCCTTATGTTACTGTGATTGATAATGCAGGAGGCTGCCTGGAAATTCCAGCTAATGGTCTGGGAACACTGGAAAACGCTTTTTGCCTGGAAGTAGCGGAAGATGTTCCTGATTTTTATCAATTTCATTTAGAAGCTTATATCACTTGCGTAGATTATAGCGGAAATAGAACACTGCCTTTAATCGCATACATGGTAAATACTTTTACAGTTGATCCGGACAGCATTCATTTTGAGATGGAACCTGAGGAAACCGGTAGTCAGGTTTTCACTTTGACAAATATCGGTGATTTGCCGGTAAACTTCTTTCTCAATCTAAATGATACTACGCCCTGGCTTGATCTGGATACGTTAGAGGGAAATCTTGAACCTGAAGAGTCACAGGAAATAACCCTTAACTTTGATTCGCATGATATCGCACAAGGTATCTACACCTCTGATATTGTGATTACCTCTGAAAGCTGGGATACAAAAATCATTAATGTCGTGCTCGATGTGCAAATTGTGGGAGAAGATGATGAACCTGCCTGCGGGGTTATGGAATTGACAGGAAATTATCCCAATCCCTTCAATCCTGAAACTGAGATTTATTTCCGGATACCCGAAAATATGGAAGTGGAGCTGAAAGTTTATAACCTGAAAGGACAATTAGTGCGTAACCTGGTGGATAGTTATATGACCGCAGGTCAACATTCGCTGGTCTGGAACGGCAGAGATAATAACGATGAAGCTGTAAGCAGCGGAGTATATTTCTCTTATTTAAAAGCTGGTAACACAGTCCAATCCAGAAAGATGATTCTCATGAAATAGGAGAAATTTTAGTCACGGATTGCCCGGAAAAGGTGCGTATCCAGACCATCCTGGTCTGGGTTTGTGTTACTGCCTTATTTCCTTCTAATTAAACGGATTAGGATAATTCTGCCTGAGTTGAAATCCCAGCGAAACCTCATCATCGCCTGCATCACGGTCAAAGATTAGCAGGCATCCCCCTGTTTTTTCTTGTTTTCATAGCAGGAGTTTTAATGATAATTGACCAGTTAAGTAGGACTTGCACCGCTAACAGTACTCTGGAAGTGGGGCGAGAACTACGAGCAATCAGCTAATTTATTCAAAATTTCAACCCAAGAAATTAAATCGAGCTGGAATCGGTTGATAGTGGTCGTCATTGCGCCCCTGAAAATACCCAGCGGTGCACATATTACTTAGTTACAGAAATTATTTTTATTTCGGAGGAGGGGCACGCGAAATTTCACTAAAATAGTTGACAAACTATAACACTATTACAACAAGATTTAATATATTAGATCAATGAATATGGGAGTAATAATGAAAAAGCAGGCTATATTTATATTTTTTATAATTTTGCTGACAGGTGCTTTTGCGACAACAATATACATCCCGGAGGATTACACAACTATTCAGGAGGGAATATCTGCCTCTGAAGATGGAGATGAGATTATTGTATCTCCCGGCACTTACCTTGAGAATATCAATTTTGCCGGGAAAGCGATAATTCTGGGGTCCCTGTTTTACACAACTCAGGATAGCAGCTATATTGAGCAAACGATCATTGATGGTAATCAAAATGGCTCAGTAATCACATTTGCCAGCGGAGAAAATTCTGCTTCTGTATTAATAGGATTTACGATTACTAATGGACTTGGTGATGAAGATGGTGGTGGAATTTACTGCGATGATGCCAGTCCGGGTTTAGTGAATCTGATGATCACGAGTAATTCGACTTCTGATTTCAATGATGGTTATGGTGGTGGCATATATTGCTGCAATTCTTCCAGCCCGAGTTTAGAGAATGTCACAATTATTGATAATTACGCTCTTTCGTGTGGCGGTGGGATTTTCTGCCAATCTTCCAGTCCGAGTTTTGAGAATGTGGCAATTATAGATAATTTCGCCTGGTATGGTGGTGGGGTTTACTTTGATGATTCCGCTCTGAGTTTTGCGAATGTGACGATAACCGATAATACGTCTGGATATAATGGCGGAGGTATTTGCTGTGAGTCTTCCAGTGCAAGTTTTGAGAATGTGACAATTACTGATAATACAGGAGGATATAGTAGTGGTGGAGGAATTTTCTGTAATGAATCCTCTATGAGTTTTGAGAATGTGCAATTTACAGGTAATTCGGTAGAGGATAGGGGTGGTGGAATCTGCTTCTCTTCTTCCAGTGCAGATTTAGAAGGAGTTACATTTGCCGGTAATTCGGTAGAGGAAAGAGGTGCTGGGATTCATTTCGATAATTCTATCGCTACTTTAATAAATGTAACATTTACGGGGAATTCAGCTTATTATACTTTTCATGGCTTTGGTGGTGGGATTTACTGCTGCAATTATTCTAATCTGGATTTAGTGAATGTTACATTTATAGATAATATCGCTCACTATAATGGTGGTGGTATTTGTTGCGAAGAGACTGCCCAACTGAGTTTTGTGAATGGGACGATAACAAATAATTCGGCTCGTTTTGGCGGTGGATTTTACTGTATAGATTCCAGCCCGAGTTTAGAGGATATTACAATTACGGATAATTCTGCTGAGGTTAAAGGCGGAGGGATTTACTGTAATCAAGGCAGTTTAAGTTTAGAGAATGTGATGATTACGAATAATTCTGCTGCTGAGGATGGCGGTGGGATTTACTATAATTTTTGCAGTCCGAATTTATTAAATGTTTCGATCATGGATAATTCAGTTGAGACCAATGGTGGTGGGATTTACTGCTTTCATTCCAACCCGAGTTTTGAGAATGTGATGATCGGGAACAATTCCGCTGGATTTGGTGGTGGAGGGATTTTCTATGAGAATTCCAGTTCTACGAATTTAGTGAATGTAACGATTTCGGGTAACTCGGCTGAATTTTTTGGCGGTGGGATTTACTGCAATCAATCCAGTCCAATTATTGAGAATGTAACGATTACGGATAATGTAGCTGATATTGATGGCGGTGGGATTTATTGCTATACTTCCAATCCGATTGTAGTGAACAGTATTGTCTGGAATAATTTACCCCAGGACATTGTATTATCGGCTTATTCTTACTTAAGTTCAGTAACAATTGCCTATTCTGATATTTCAGGAGGAGAAGAAGGAATAGAAACCAACGAAAATGGAACAGCTAACTGGTTAGAAGGTAATATTGATATTGATCCTTTTTTTATGGATGTTTTAGTAGGAGATTATCATCTGACAGAGTATTCACCCTGTATTGATACGGGTACCAGTTATTTTGAGTATGATGGTGAAGTCTTAGTGGATCTAAGTCAATATGAATATTCTGGAATTGCTCCTGATATGGGCGCTTTTGAATATGGTTTAATGCTGCTATATGGCGATATTGATGATAATGAATTAGTTGAAAGCCTGGATGCTTCCCTGGTCCTTATGTACGTAGTGGGACTTGATCCGCTGCCTGAGCTTGACCCTCGTCCCTGGTCAGACTGGCGTGTGGAAAAAGCTGACGTAAATCTCAGCGGTGATATAGGCGCCATTGATGCGGCTCATATATTGCAGTATATTGTAGGGCTAATCAGCCAATTGCCGGTAGTCAATGCTATGCGGCTCCCCCCAGGAGAGATCACAATCTCGCATGATGCAGAATATATCTATCTTAACAGCCTGAACCCCATTTTCAGCCTCGAATATGAACTCACCAGTGCGGAAAATCTGACTGTGGATTTGCAGGAAGTAATAAATGATGATTGTCTTTATAACTATAATGATAATAAGTTTGCTTTGATCAGTGCTGCCGGGATCGCAGGTAATATTGTCAGGATACCCTATCAGGCGGAAAATCCGGAAGCGTGGAATATTCACTTTCAGATAGAGGATAATGGAAATTCTTATGACCTGGAATATCTGCCGGAAGATAATATCACAGAATTGGACAAATTAATTTCTATATACCCAAATCCTTTCAATCCAGAAACACAAATAACCTTTAATCTACCAGAGGCTGAACAGGTAAATATCTCAGTGTATAATCTAAAGGGGCAGCTTGTTAAAATTCTTACTAATGAAATCCTCCCCTCAGGCAATAACACCCTGATCTGGGATGGAAGAAATACAACCGGTAGGAAAGTAAGTTCAGGAGTTTATCTGCTCAGATTGAAGAGCAGTAATGGCATTGTAAGTAAAAAGATCATGCTGATCAAATAACCCACAGCCTCTCGTTCACTGTGTTCACTGCGTTAACTTCGTTCACGGAATCGCTCAGGTTAGGTTATAATATAATCCCAATCAATTAAACGGATTAGGATAATTTCCCCAGAGAAAGAATCCTGTAGGTACTTCATCATCACCAATACCGCGGTCGATGATTACTGCCTGATTGGCAATCTCTTCAGTTTCTTCCGCTTGACAGCCGGTTTGCAGATTCTCCCAAACGAAACTGTAATGATTATGTTTTGAGCTGCCCATTAAAACTGTAGCTACCATATATTCCTCTGTTTCAGGATCAGTAAGTTTGATATTTATACTGTCAGATAAAGTAAATTTACCACAATAATTGCCATCTTCATCGTATTTCTCCTGTTCACCCAAATTAAATAAATGAGGAAATGCCAGCATATTTTCAAGGTTGAAAGAACCTGCTTCATCCGTGCTGCCAACCTGACTTAGGTATGAATACAGCAATAGCTCCATGCACATATATTTACTTTCCTGATATAATATCTCACCACTTGTAGTTTTGATAGCAGTCATCTGATACCTGAAAATGTTAGTCCCCCCAAAATTTGCCGGTTCATCAACATTATTATGCCCATTCCAGCAAACATTATGTTGACCTGCGTCAAGAGTATCATCAATCAGGGTACGTACCAGTTCATTTTGCAGATCAAAAATTTCCAGCTTTATCTGACTTTCTTCACCTACTTCAAAAGAGATGGTTGTCTCTGGTCTGCCTCCCCACGGACCATTAAAAACGGCATTATTAACATCCACTAAAAGCCCGGATACCGGATTACCAGCACTATCTACAACATCAAGACTGAATAATACACCACTATCCGAATCATCTGTGCAACTCATTAATAAAAGCCCCAGAATAAGTAATATCACTATTTTTTGCATTTTTACCTCATTGATTTATTCTAATTACAATAACTAAATTATGTGTTCTATATGTCAATAAATTAACTGTTTAAACCATTACCTCGTAGAGGTTATTTATTTGTAGCAAATTTGCTACCCCGCCCATTCTTTTCCTCGTAGAGGTTATATATCAGTTTACATATATCGTTCCTCTTTTGGAATGCTCTCACCCACAAAACAACCGTTACAATATATTGATTTTCAGCCCGAATTTGATCATTTTAACTTAAATATCTGATAGATATACTATTATCTACCTTTTCTGTCTCAAGCATACCCCCAGTACCCTCCCTGTGGCTTCCCTGTGGGTTACAACCGTACTAATCTCCAAAATCACTTTTTTATTAGTTATTAATGTTATACAATATTATTATAACGTTTCTATAGATAATTGGTAAATATCCAAACGCAGGTCTAACCAGAGAGTTTTTTCTTGTTGACATGGTTAACTGCGTTTACACTGTTAACAGGATTATTCTCTCATATCGGGTTTCTACCCGAATAAAAATAAAGGATTCTTATGAAAAATTTAATTGTATATTCCACCCGGAAAGGTACTTCCGAGAAGCTGGCAAAGATGCTGGCTGATAAGCTGCCTGGTGAGACCAAACTTGCCAATATTAAGGAAAACCCATCAGTAAAAGGCTATGACAATGTGATCTTAGGCGGTGCTGTGCTCGCTGGTGAGATCAAAAACGGCATGCGGAAATTTGCGGTATCTAATCTTAGTGAACTAAAAAACTGTCAGGTCGCTCTATTCTGCTGTTGCCTGAGTGTTGATGAAATTGATCAAAGATTACTTCATTAAAAGTTTTCCACCAGAACTGATAGATCAGGCAGTTGCTATGGAATCCTTAGGTGGAGCATATTCCCCTGAAAAAGAAAATATCATCATGCGCCTGATGTTCAAACTGATGAAAGCCACTCCTCAGGAAAATATCAGAGAAGATAATATCACTAAGATTGCCGGATGCTTCCTCGAATAGAATGATATTTATATGCTGTAAATATGCAAAAAGATAAGATGTTTCCCCGGTTTGCCTTGTATGGCTTTTTGAAGAACCTGAGGTTTTTTGAGCCATTCCTGATCCTGTTTTTCCTCCAGGTGGGGCTTTCCTTCTTTCAGATCGGGATATTATATGCCATCAGGGAAATTATAACCAATCTTCTGGAAATACCTTCTGGCTTTCTGGCAGATATTTATGGTCGTAAAAATTCCATGCTGTTTTCCTTTTCTGCCTACATCATTTCCTTTCTGATCTTCAGTTTCACTTCACGGTTTGGATTATTCGTAGCTGCAATGTTCTGGTTTGCCTGCGGTGAAGCATTTCGTTCCGGGACGCATAAAGCTCTGATATTATCACATTTGCGACTTACGGGCCGTTTAAATGAAAGGCTGAACTATTATGGACATACTCGGGCAGCCTCTCAGGCTGGTTCTGCTCTAAATTCTCTTTTGGCAGCAGCACTGGTTTTTTATACAGGAAATTATCGTTATATATTTCTGGCTGCAATCGTGCCCTATCTGCTTGACCTGATAAATCTGGCTGGCTATCCGGCTGAACTTGATGAGATCAGCAGCATTAAGGGACAGAAAAAGCAGGTTATGAAAGAATACTTTAGCTCCTTTCTGCTGATCTTCAAGCATTCTGATAACAGAAGAGTATTTTTAAATAGTTCAATTTTCACCGGTTGTTTCACTGCCAGCAAGGATTATCTGCAGCCCGTGATCAAAGCCTGGGCTCTGAGTCTGCCGTTATTGACCTTGTATTCCGCAACCCGGCGATCTGCCGTCATCATCGGTATCGTATATTTCTTCATCTATATGCTGACAGTATCTGCCTCAGCAAAAGCAGTGAGAATAACCGCCTTTTTCAAGTCAGATAAGCAGGCACTCAATATCACTTTCATGGTAGGGGCTCTGCTGCTGCTGGCTGCCGGATTTGGCAGCTATCTGAAATTACCGCTGATTTCTATACTGGCTTTATTAACTCTTTATCTATTTCACAATTACCGTCGTCCGTTAAATGTCCATCTGCTTTCAGAAGTAATACCACCAAAACTGATGGCTTCAGGGCTTTCCGCCGAAACGCAGATGACCACACTGATAACAGCAGCTTTTGCTTTACTATTAGGCTTTTTAGCAGACAGCTTTTCCATAGCTATTGCCCTGGCAGTCTCGGGAGTAATACTGGCTTTTTTATATCTTATGGCTCATTTAAATTTACAAAAATAGAAAAATGTCGTTGTATCTGAGAAAGAAATGATCGTGACAAGGTTTTGCTTATGAGGAAAAAAGGATAAGATTTTCAGCCGCGAAAATCGCAAAATGACGCGAAAGAAAAGAAGAAGAGTTAATTGTTAAAAAAAAGTGGTGGGAACCGGAGTGCAGTTCCCACCGTAACAATAATACTATTTCAGGAGGATGATTTTATTCATTTCCTGATAATCAGCAGTTTTCATGTTCACGAAGTAAATACCCGAAGCTGCCGGGTGACCAGATTCATTTGTTCCTTTCCAATCTATACTATGCTGCCCGCTTACCAGTCTGTCATTTATAAGAGTGGCAATTTTTTGACCGCGGACATTATAGATGGCAATTTCTACATTCTCTTCCTTATTCAGATTAAATGATATCGAGCAGGAAGGATTAAAGGGATTGGGGTAGCAACTTAAAAGCTGAGATACTGCAATTTCGCTTTCATCTGTCTGTGGAGCAGTTATCGGCAGCGGTTCATCCCAGTTTCCAATTACCATATCAGCCTGGAAGCTCAGGGTGTTATCCAGTTCTGTAATTTCTCCAGTCTGGAAGTTATACAGCTTGAAGCTTAGCGTCTCTCCTTCAGCATTATTCGAATATACCATCAAAGAATGGTATGTTTTACCGAAATGTTCCGTGTAATCCAGCACAGTGCCTGATTCTTCAGAAGCAATACCGCGACATTCTTCTTCGCAGAATACTCCCAGGACATAATCAGAAGCAGTAAACTGCTGCTCAGCATTTATTTCTGTAATGACTATGCCATTATATTCGTAATCATGCGGATTGACGCTCCATTCCGCTTCAACACAGGAAAACTGAGGTTCAGTTAGCTGAGACCGGATGTCTCCCTGCGGTTCTGGATAGTTAAATTGTTCAGCATTATCCATTTTGAGCATATATCCATTTAAGGGCTGCATGTCAGTAAGACTTCCTAACCAGCCCATGTCATCATAATTAATCGCACTTTGAGTTTGATTTTTAATATTAATTCCGCTGGCAATACCTGCCAGAGCATAATTGATTTCTTCAGATTGCTGTGGTGCGTAAGATATCCAGTTCCAACCAGTTACCAGTTCATAATTTGTTTCATAAATATCTACCGGCAAACCAGAAAACTCAAATTCCACTGGAGCATCAGCCTGCACTATATAGAAAGTGAGGTTATTAAACTCCTGCAAGGAACCGAGCCAGCCAATATTTTCATAATAAAGGGCACTTTGGGTTTGGTTTTTTATGGAAGTCCCATGTTCTCCAATTGATGACAGCACAGTATTGATGTCCATATCATCCGCATAAACATTGAGGGATAACCAGTTCCAGCCGGCTACAAATGATTTACTGATTGTGACTGGTGTAATCTGGGCTGTCATAGCAAAGCTGTAATCCACAAAATCACCATCAGCTAAGGTAACGTTTTCATAATACACGCTTTCATAGCCGGCACAATCAAAGGCAAGATTATAAGTAGATGGTTCCACTTCCACATAATAATTACCATCAGCTCCAGTTCCGGTAATATAAACCATGGTGGAATCATAAATATCTGAAACGGTTAGTTCTACAGCAGCTAAAGGCAATTCTGTGAGTGCATCAGTGATGTGTCCGCCTATATATGTGGGATTCTGGTTAGCAAAATAAACATGGATTTCGTGAACTATGCCTTCCAGAGTATTTATATAGAAGCCATCTAAGTCCATGCCCATACCGTTAACTATTGAAACGTGGGTTTCTTCACCAGAGACAGTGTTGCTATTGGAAATAAATGTATTTTGACCCATGGTTCCCACTACTTCAGTGCAGCCGATATCACAATAATCTGTAAGGGTAACTTCCACCTGGAACCAGTGCAGGTCAAAATAACTCAGGTCAACGTACAAGCGACCCGGATACATAGTTACTTCACCGGGATAATAATACCAGGATGGGTCATTTTCGCCATTACATTGCCAGCCTTCTCCGGCAATCGGGATTATTGATAGATAGGCACCATCTTCTTCCCAGTCAATACAGCCATAACCACCCTGTTCTTCCGGTAAGACATTATCAAGATTGAGGATCAGAGCATCGCCTACCTGGATATTAACGATATCATAGGCTGATTCTCTACTTACTCCATCATCAACTGTGATCGTCCAGGTATCTGTTCCTGTCCAGCCATCATCAATTATCAAGTGGATGATTGAGCCCAGAACTTCTACCTCTATACTATCTGTGCCGGTAACGGAAACAGTAAGCAGATCACCGTCCACATCACCAAAGTAATCTGAGATATCACGCACTTTGGGTCCATAGGTATAGAAAGAGAGCTGCGTAGGCAGATCAATATATGGGGCGTCATTTACTGCTGCCACTTCCACCAGCAAGGTGTCAGAGACGGTAGTTCTGCTGATTTCATCGCTGAGTGTAAATACAACTTCGTCCAAACCAAAGAAATTTTCGGCTGGAGTCAAATTAGCCAGAAGACCATCTAAAGAAACAGAGATATTCTCACTTCCTTCAGCCGATATTGTGTAATTTTCACCAGTGATATAAGGAGTCAAATCAAATTCAGCAGAGTCATCTTCAATCATGGCATAAATTTCTACAGGCAGTTCAAGGGTAAGCTCCGGGGTTATTTCATCCGTAACTATCATAGTGTAGTCTTCCACTTCACCATACGTTTGCAGTTCATCCGCACCAAATATTTGCTGCAAATACACAGCTCTGACTCTCATTCTGTATTCACCTGGAACAGCTGCCATGGGAATTGTTATAGGCACTACAGTTGTATTATAGTTATTAATCTCAGCTGTGTCCATGATCATTTCATCTTCACTAAAGCTGAAATCCTGGTTAAAATCCACCCAGATACGGGCATAATTGCCGCTATAACCACTTTGGATAGATACATCTAATTCCTGACCGGCATATACTGTAGCTGTCATATCCGTGAAATCACCATACCCAATATCATCCTGACTGCAACCGGAATCAAGGTTCTCCAGATCAGCAAAATTTAAATTTACTATTCCGTCTCCATATTCGCAACCAACGCTGTAAAGTCCCCCGGTAATGTAACCAGCACCCGCAGGAGTCATGCCGAAGAAATATTGCAAAGTAGTGTTTTCTTCAATTAATAGATCGTTTACAGTCACTGTTTCATAGTCTGGATGAGTAGCAATGAGGCTATATGTGCCAGGATCTACTTCTATATAATATGTGCCATATTCATCGGTATAGGTAGTATATGTTAATCTGCTGCTATTTTGGCGACTTACACCTCTATAAATATTATCAGTAAGCGTGATTTCTACATCTGATATTGGTGAGCGGCTTTCTTCTTCATATACCTGACCACTAATTGCTGTTATATAGTTACCAATATTAACATTAAAATTATCAATGTCAATCAGTGATTGTGGATCAGAAACCGTAATCGTTATCAATGCCTGACTATCATAATATACGGGGTTTATAATCAGCGTTAATCCATCAATTGTAACTGTTACTTCATTAGAATTTACCACTGTCATCGTTAGCTCATCACCATCTACATCTCCGCAATAGTTTGAAACATCAAAACTGAAAGGTATTGGATCGATAGTGGGGTCAATAGTTATTTCATCTGGCAGTTCTATCCAGGGTGCATCGTTGATGGGATTCACAATTATCTCTGTATCATCAGAAGCTATTGCACGATTAGCTCCATCGTCAACCATTATAGTGATAAATTCACTGCCATTCCAGTTTGGTGAAGCAGAAAGAATAACGTTCATGCCAATAACCTGGGCATTGATCATCTCATTATCTAATACAGTAACTGTGAGCAGGTCTCCATCTGGGTCAATGGCATAATCATCAACGTTTATCACCATCGTATCATCTTCGTCAAATGTAAACTCGTTAGGTAGATATAATACTGGAGCTTGATTTTGCTGCTCACTACCGTAAATTATCAGGTCATCTACGTCATAAGTGCCATAACACATCTGAAGTACTGGTGACATTGACCCACAGCTAAAATAGATAAGTCCTGATCCGTTCTGGTCATAAAAGTCAACCCACTGCGGATCAGAATTTGCTGCATCAATATATCCTTCACCTTCTACTGTGCCATATCCGCTGGCTCCGCCATTGCCAAGAGGTGCAGGATAATATGTTGTTACATTATAAAGGATATCAGTAACAGAAAGCACGACACTTCCATTATGAGTGATTGTTCCGATACCACCGATATATTGACGCTGGTCTCCGGCTTCGCCCATAGTATCCCAGGGATTATCAGGATTTTCAGTATTTATGTGTTCAAAAAATGTTAATGCAAAATTATTTATAAATAAACCAAGTTCTGAAACATCGGCTGCAAAAGGCACGCTTTCACTAACACAAATTTCTTCTGTGATCACACCGCTGCCACCACTTTCGCAAAAACCGTTCCCATGACCGTCTATATTCCAGTGAAATGCCTGATAGGCATAATTGGAATGTATATCCTGATTTTCAATGAAAGGTGTATCATCCAGATCAAACATCCAGTCAACTCCAAAATTTATCGGCCCTGCTTCCAGACCTGAAATATCAAATATCAGCTCCGGAGTTCCACCTTCATTAATTATTCCAATGGTCATAGTATCAGAATTACTCAAATCCATTGGGTCTGTCACTGTTACCATAAGCATGTCATAATCGGTGAAACCCTGATCTGGAGTTATCAATAATATATCATCATCTACTTCCACTGTCAGATATATATAACCGCTCACTGTAATGACAAGTTCATCATCATCCACATCGCCAAAAAATTCTGAAATGTCAAATGCATAGGGAATCGGTTCTACTGCTGTGTTTATTGTCAGTTCATCCGGCAGGTCTATCCACGGTGCATCATTAACAGGAGAAACTGATATATTAACTTCATGGCTTGCAGATGCTAATCCGTCACTGACACTGATTGTTACTGTCTCACTACCATACCAGTTCACTGCAGGGGTGAAAGTAACCACCATGCCATCAACTGTCGCAGAGATCATCTCATTGCCGGCAACGGTCACAGTCAGTTCATCTCCATCTTCATCAAAAGCGTATTCCGCAATATCAAGCTCTGCCGAAATGTCTTCCTGCATTAGCATAGCATCAATCAATTCAAGTTCAGGAGCATGATTTCCAGAATCACTGCCATATACCACCAGATTATCTACATCATAAGTGCCATAACAATCCTGCAATACTGGTGACATGGAATCACAACTGAAATATATCATCCCCGTCTGATCTACATCAAAGTATTCTACCCATTGCAGGTCTGAATTATAGGCGTCTATCACTCCGCTGCCGGAAACAGTTCCATAACCTGTCCCGCCACCATTACCAACAGGTGCCGGATAATAGGCTATCATATCAAATATTATGCCCGTTACACTTAGAACAACATTTCCGTTTTGTGATATTGTACCGATGCCTTCTGTATATTGTCTGTGGTCTCCGGCTTCGCCCATGGTGTCCCAGGGCTGTTCAGGATTTTCTGTGTTTATATGTTCAAAGAATGTAAGAGTGAAATCATCAATATTAAGCTCCAGTTCATTCACTGAAGCAACGAATGGCAGATTTTCCTCAACGCATATCTGCTCTGTGACCACACCGCTGCCTAAGCTGCCGCAGGTTCCATCTCCATTACCATCCACGTTCCAGCTAAAAGCATTATAGGCATAATATGAATTAATTGTGGGATTATGGTAAAAAGGTGAAGCATCATTATCAAACATCCAGTCCCCAAAGGCAGGTCCAGCTTCCAGAGCAGTGATATCAAATACAAGTTCTCCTACATCAGCAGAAGAAATCACGTTTACGGTAATCTGATCTGTTTCAGATAATTCTTCATCATACACGGTTACCCAAAGCTGAGCTGTGCCGGTAAATCCCTCATCGACCATTATCTGGATGTTTGTTCCATCAAGCACAGCTTCTATGCCCATGTCAAACATCACGTCTCCAGTTAACAGGTCACCATCAATATCGCCGTAATATGACTCAATATCAAATAGATAAGGCATATCATCTATATATGTGTTAATTGTTAGCTCTTCTGGCAGATCAATCCAGGGCGCATCATTGATCGCATATACTTCCAGGATAATTGGTTCGCTCACTAAGGCGCGATTCTGCTGATCATTCACCCACAGCGTGACTGTCTCTTCTCCATTCCAGTTTGCCGGTGCACTAAAGAAAAGCTCCATGCCGTTTGCCTGCACATTGATTTCCACATTGCCGTCAATTCCCGTGATCATCACATCACCATCAATATCTGTGGCATAATCATTCATATCCACGGTGAGGGTTTCGTCTTCGTTAAAAGCAAATACTCCCGGCAGATTGAGTACCGGAGGATGATTGCCTTCTTCCAGGATAAAATCTACAATGGTTGTTTCTTCTTCCTCTATTATTGCAATTTCATAATCAGGATCAATATAACCCACAGCACTGCAGTTCACATGATAGAGTCCCAGGGGAAGCTCCATCTCATATTCACCCAGTTCATTTGTCGTGGCAGTATATACTTCTCTATATTCAGGAAGCTGGGCAGTTACCTCTGCTCCGGCTATGCCTGTTCCAGTTACTAGGCTTTGCACTGTTCCTGCCAGAATGCCCGGCAGGGTATATAGTCCGTCATTATAATCAAGCTCAGAACGCATCCAGATTTCATATCTCACTATTATTCCGCGTACAGTATATTCATTATCTTCTATAGTTGTACCAGCAGGAGCGCTATAATGCTCATCATCATCTCCGGCAATAGTTGCGCTATATAAGCCATCTGATAAAAACCACGGTGTGCCGTTTTCATTCCCATTGGTGCATGTTCCAGCGCAGGTGATCAACACTCCTTCCCAATTTTCATTCATGGCATCAACATGCATGATTGTTTCTTCTACAGGTTCCGGCAGTTCATTACCGCTTGACTGCAAAGTTATCTCCCAGGGATTGATCACTGTGTCGCTAAATCCGCCACCATCTTCTGTTACCAGACCCGTTACTGTAATAATGTCGCCTTCTTCATAATCTTCCATGCCATTAGCATAAACAAATACTCCGGAAAATTGATATTCATTCAGTAAAAATTCCGGTACCTGGATCACATAACGCTGCACATTGTCTCCAAAGAACTTTGCTGTGATAATTCCAGTACACTGCACCATCTCATGTTCTTTTTCTGACGTGTAGCCATTAGCCCCATTAACCCATTGAATGTCATATATAGAGTAAATATGTAGATTTATCACACCGGGAGTTCCACCCAGATGCTCCAGATTCGCATCCCAGCCGCTGCCGTAAGATGCACACCATGATTCCATTTCGCTGTTATCCATTCCAGGATTACGCAGCTCCAGTGAACTCCAGCCGTCTTCCGCATCATAATACCAGTCACCTTCATAATCAACTTGATCGATTACCTCTTGATTATCAGCCTGCTGCAAAATAACCGTTCCACTGTCATTGGGCAGTTCTCCCGTAAAAGATCCCACTACATTATAAATCCCATAAGCTGCCATTAATGCTTCTGGATCTCTGGCTACTACAATATAACCTGACCCGGGAATCATTGTTCCTGCATCAAAAGCATATTCCACTGAACCAGCAATCGCAAGTCCAGTCAGGTCTAAGCCACTTCCACTGGGATTGTGTACTTCTATAAATTCAAATTCTTCCTCTGGTCCAATAGAAGCATGACTGTTAAAATTTATCTCATTGATCATGAGGTCATCTGTTCGCAGATCGGTTTCCATAAAAATATCAGAGGTACTCTCTGACTGTGATTTCAATCCCTGTTCAAAAGCTGAATTGCTAAATAGCAGCACTCCCGCAAAAAGCAAAAATATTACTACGATTTTCTTCATTCTTTTCTCCCATGTTTTTTAGTTTTTTAATCAACTTTACATAACTAATGTTATTCAGTTAAATTATTTCAACCTATACAATAAGCAAAAGTGGTTCCATTTAGTGTGAAATTAACCTAAATGTTTATGCTACAACGTAACTCCTTGCATATTAGTACTTTCTGTTTACTGTTGGTTCTGTCTTCTGACAACATTTATAAGAATATTTGTCCAATTGCCCACATTCGTCACACTCTGTACATAATCGTACCTTTTTTGTCTCAACTTCCTCTTCTCTTAAAATCTACCACTAAGTAGCCCTTATATAGCTGGTTGCTTGAGCCGGAATATGTGTGGGATGATATTGGTCTGAAAGGTCTTAAATAACCTCTGGAGTTTGGACAGTTTAAACCTCTAACTCGTAGAGGTTATAAATCAGTTTACATATATTATTCCTCTTTTGGAATGGTCTCGCGCCTAAATCAATCGTTAATATACTGTTTTTTAGCCCAATAATGCCTTTTTGTGCTTAAGTATATGATACATTGCTTTTATCTACCAGTTTTGTCTCATACTTGCCCACTGTACCCTCCCTGTGGCTTCATAGGTAATTTATTCACTTATAAACTTCATTTAGTGATTCTGTTCTATTTCACAAAGCGGAATTTATAATTATTCTATTGTCTCGTTTTTTATATATCTATTATAAGTCCTATAGGTCCTATAACTCCTATAAGCCCTATAGAGATTGATAGAGATATTAGTGAAATGGGAAAAG
>JAIPGP010000112.1 GCA_021735645.1 Candidatus Cloacimonadota bacterium | reverse complement strand
TTCAGTCATATCTTGATGAATTCTGCTACAGGTTGAATAGGAGATTTCATGAGAATGAGTTATTAGACAGAGTAATTACGGCTTGTACAAATTCTTGCGGAATTACTTATGCGGAGCTATACGGATAGTCATTTAAAATATAGTCTTTTCTTCATCTATTTAATCTCCACATTATTACTCTAAACCAAATTCCTGCCGCACTAATTGAGCGACTTTCTCTCCTGCCGTGCCATCCAGATTACTGAACATCATCGCCTTAGCTGCCTGCCGCTCTTTCTTTTTGCCCTGCTCACCGCAGGCTATTATCGCGTCATCAATCTCAGCAAAACTCTCGATCATTATACTCACCCGCTCCAGCATCTCCACTACATAATCCACCATCCTGCCGCCAGATTTCACCTTGAACGTGATCAATGGCTTATCTAAAGCAAGACACTCTCCCAGTATGGACGATGTATCTCCAATACAAATATCCGCCAGCCTGATAAAGGCTGTAGTATCAAAACTTTCTATATAATGCACTCCCGAAGTACCGCAGATAGTCTCCCTGTACTTCTCGCTTATCCACGGATGCAGACTCACCAGCACATTGTATGCTTCTGTCAATTCTCCCAGCCTGTCATACCATCTATCTATGGCACTCATCCCCGAACCCTCCCAGGTGGCAGTAAATAACAAAGTTGGTTTTTCAGACTTAAATCCCAACCTGGCTCTCAATTCCGCCAGATATTCACTATTTAATGTTCCGTCAAAAGCCTGATCAAGCTTAGGATAGCCAATCCCCAATCCATTAGTAATGCCCACCTTTGCTGCTAATTCAGATTCCCGCTCACTGGTAAAGATAAATTTGTCAAATAGCATATAACTTGCTCTATCAGATAATGCCTTAAAATGAAAAGGGCCATGCCGCATCCCGATCTTCCGCATACCTGCTGCCGGAAATTTGTGCCCAGCCAGACGGCACATCAGCACACCCCGCGGAAATGCCGGCAGCCTGCAGGACTTCACGCCCAGCTTCCCCAGCTCTTTCTGCACCTGCCGGTTCTTACTGATTATCCGCAGCTCCGGCAAATACTTAAGCACCGGCTGCATTATTATATAATCCAGCAACTCTCCGCAATATGCAGCATAATATTTATCCCTGCCCAGCCATTGCTTCACCTGCCACACCAGGCTGTAGGGATACTTCAAGAGATAATAACTAAATACCATGCAATCCTCTTCTCACCTCCACTATTAATCTTATCACTCACTTATTTCACCTAATATTAAGGTCAATCAAAACCTGTAAATAAATCTCGCATAAAAATCAGTGGGCCACTGTCGAAGCCGCCAGACCATTATGCTGTCTTCCTCTTCTTCATCATCATCTCTATTATCAGAATCATTAGGCACATATACAAAAAATGCATTCACCTCCGCATTTAAACCCAAGGTCAATAAAGCTCTGCTGCTCAATTTGAAATTATACCAGGAATCAAATCCTAAAGCCAGATAACTGCACCAGGCATCGGAATTGATCTCGCCTAAATATAGATCATAGGCAGCAGTATCCATTTCTCCATAACTGAATAATTTCACATGCCAGTTTATATTTAGACCACTTTCCTCTTCATTGATTGTTTCCAGCCGTATAACCAGTCCATCCGTCTCAAAATCAGCAGCCATTATCGATGGATAACCATTATAACTGTAAAGTCCTGATGCAGGCTGACTCTGCTGGCAGATGAAATATCCTAACCGTAATTGAACCGGTACGATCTTGAGCTTGATGGGACTTGTAATCGTCATTTTTAGAAACCTTAACACTTCTTCATAATCCGTCTCACATATAAACAAAGTTAGTTCTTTATCTATAATATCGGATTTCCATTGCATCTCAGTTCCCGGCTCGATATAAATACCATTATTAATATTTCCGCTTCCGGGATTATAGGTTGCCTCTTGAGGGATATAAAAGAATCTGCTGTCATTTACAGCATTTGTGATATACCTTTTTCTCTGATAACTATACTTAAAACGCGTGAAAAACCTGAAATACTTCCACTGCTTATCAGCCAGCAGCTTATTCATAATTGCATCCACAGCAAAGAAAAAGCGGAAATTCTCTACTCCGGTTACTTTTTTTTCATTATATGTCATTACTTCTTTCATCTCAGGATTATCTTTTAACGGTATAATGGTTTCCAGCTTCAGCACCGAATATCCACTATATTCCAGATGTCCTTTGATATCAAGTGACATCTCTCCTATTGTCTCACTGTCTATATAGTCCTCATCTATTCTCTGCAATGATGGAGACCAGCTCGAAAAATAAGCACAAAGATCAAAATCGCCATGTAAGGTCTTGATCTTAAATAAATCTGTGTCAGATAACAGCCTCCCACCCAGTATCAGCAATATGAAAACTGAAATAATCCTGCAAATCCTCAATTCTTTCATCAATCCCTCCTTTATCATTTAGCAGATACTATTAACTCATTATATTCATTGAAATGTCAAGCCTCAAATTATTACAACCCCCTCCCCCCAAAAAAATGTATTGAAGGTTTTACTTGACACTATCCGGAAAACTGATATATTTTTCAGCGTAATTCAGCGTTTTCCGCGGTTGATAATCTTATATTACATTTTCTTTCCTTCGCTGTAAAAAAAATCAAACACAATTGCCGCAAAATGACACGAACAAAACAACATTTATGTAGATTAATCGTCCTCGATTAATGTTTTATATTATGTAGATTAATCGTCCTCGATTAATTGTTGTATATTATGTAGATTAATCGTCCTCGATTAATTGTTGTATATTATGTAGATTAATCGTCCTCGATTAATTGTTTTATATTATGTAGATTAATCGTCCTCGATTAATTGTTTTATATTATGTAGATTAATCGTCCTCGATTAATTGTTTTATATTATGTAGATTAATCGTCCTCGATTAATGTTTTATATTATGTAGATTAATCGTCCTCGATTAATGCTTTATATAATGATCAATCGGGGACGATTGATCTACGATAACACCTCATGGCAAACGATTCATCATCAACATATTTATGTAGATTAATCGTCCTCGATTAATTGTTGTATATTATGTAGATTAATCGTCCTCGATTAATGCTTTATATTATGTAGATTAATCGTCCTCGATTAATACTTTATATTATGTAGATTAATCGTCCTCGATTAATTGTTTTATATAATTAGTTGAATAATATTCAGACCTTGATATGCAGAAATATCATTATACTGCTGCTTTATACATCTGCGAAACTTGGGTTAAGTATTATATATCAAGATAGTGTTATCATTGCTTAGTTTACACAATGTTTTCGTATCAAGATGGCGTTCTCATAATATTCATCTTTTTGCATAATTACGTTAGAATATAAAATAATATGCTTATATTGTTATCAAATCCTCCAACTGCGGTCAGTTAGTCAATAAAAAGGCTTTACATAAAATTAATGAATAATTGATTAGGTAAGAAGCTGAACAGTGCTTATAAGTTTGGCATAATTAATATATCCGGATATCTGGAGGTTAGTTTGGAGAAATTAGATATTTCCATTTTATATGTAGAAGATGAAGAATATATACGTAATAATATGGCTAAAAGCCTGTTAAGACGGGTCGAGACAATCCATACTGCCTCAAATGGCGAGGAAGGTTTAGAAAAATTCAAGGAATTTGAGCCTGACCTGGTGATTACGGATATCAGGATGCCGGTGATGAATGGACTTGATATGATCAAGAAAATCCGCAGATTGAAAAATACTACCAAGATCATTATGTTATCAGCCCATAGTGACACCCGATCATTGCTGGAAGCCATCGAGATAGGAGTGAACGGCTATATCCTGAAACCTTTCCAGACCAAGCAGTTATTTAAATTGATCGAGGATCTGGCAGAGTATATAATTTTAGATAAAAAAGTAAAGCTGCAGTCTCTCCGCATCAACGAACTGTATAATGCCTTAGTAAAGGATTTGGAAACTGCTGGCAGCGTGCAGGAATATCTCCTTCCCGATTATCTTATAATTGAGCCGGACATATTTTTTACATCCACTTATGTGCCCTCCAGCCGCATCGGAGGAGATTTATATGATATTATCAAGCTTTCAGAAACGGAATATATCTGCTATATAGGTGACATTTCGGGTCATGGTGTGAAAGCTGCTTTGCTGATGACGGCAGTGAAAACCACTATCAACCGGATAATAGAAGATGAGAAGCGTCATGAACCTTTTCAGATATTGAACCGTTTGAGCACAATCTTAACCAGGGAACTGTTCAGCGGTGATTATATGACCCTGATGTTGTGTTATATTAACTGTCAGGAGCATTATATCCGCTCCCTGAATGCCGGGCATCCACCCTTGATAATCTATAATAAGGAGAATAAATCCATCAAGACCCATCACACCGAAGGTTCTATCCCCATCGGCTGGCTGCCAAACTACGTATATACGCCCGATGAAGAAAATGAGATGGATTTCAATACTGATGAGATACTCTTTTTGTACACTGATGGTTTATTTGAATGTGAAAATACTGCGGGAGAGGAATTGGGCATTACCGGATTAAAGAAATTTATCGAACGCAAAGCGGCGGACAATCCAACAGCAGTCTTGCCTCAAAAAATACGTGAAACCCTGGTGGAGAATCACTATGATATCAGTAGTGATGATTTCACGCTGGTGGCATTCAGCAAAATCCATGATAAAACAGAAATAAAAGGCTTATCCTTTTTTTCCGGCAATATCAGAAGCGAATTGAATTTAATAATTGCAAAAGCAGCTAAATATACCCGGCATCTTAAACTTCCGGAGGCTTTTTCCACCAGCCTGGAAAATCTGGACAGCGAATGGTTATGCAAATTAATCAATGCAGAAATGAATTGTCCAGACAAAGAGATTTTCTATCTGGCAGATATTGAACAGGCAGGAAATGACGCACTGATAATCACTATCTGGTTCAAAACCCTTAGACTGGAAACAGATAAACATAGAGATAACTTAGCCCGGAAAACACCCCTGATTTTCACCGATTTGACAATTACGGTAAGCAGTTCTTATTATACTGGATTTCAGGAGATGAAGCTAAATGTCCAGAAAACTGGCAAGTTAAAGAAGAGGCAATTATGGAAATAGGACATAAATATATCAATGATATTCTGGTAATCAATCTTTTTGGAGAATTATACTGCGAGCAGGCTATGATACTGGAATACCAGCTGCAAGAATTCTATGCGAATAATAAAGTGATAATAAATTGTGAAGAACTGGACTACATAGATAGCAAAGGACTGGGAATCCTGGTGAAATTTAAGAAGCTGCTCTCAGAGAAAGGTGGTAAACTGGCTATCTGTGCTGTTAGTGGCAAAGTAAAAAAAGTATTTGATCTAACTCATTTTGAGACTGTAATCCAGGTATATGAAACGTTAAAAGAGGCAATAGAGGGATTTAAGGAATAATTAATGCCAGAAAAAAAAGGTGAATTCGGGGGGCACTGTGAATCTGACCAGGCAGAAGATATTTTATTTGCTCCCGAAATGGAAGATGAGAAACAGATAAATGTATCAGCAAGAAGTTCAGGGCATAATACCCGTGAAAGTACTATTTCAGAGGATTTTGCTGTCTGGAAAATACTGGTGGCTGACGATGAAGAAGACGTGCATACTATTACCAGTATGCTCTTTGAGGACGTGAGCTATAAGGGTAAACCGGTGAAGATATTGGATGCTTACAGCGGAGCGGAAACCTGCCAAATACTGGCTGAAGAAAATGATATTGCGCTGGTCTTTCTGGATGTTGTGATGGAAACTTCGCATGCCGGGCTGGAAGTAGTTCGTTATCTGCGCAGCGAGTTGGGCAATCTGACTACCAGGTTGATATTACGTACCGGACAGCCGGGAGAAGCCCCGGAAAGTAAAGTGATCATGGAATATGAAATTGATGATTATAAATTGAAAACCGAATTGACAGCCCAGAAAATGCTAACCAGCCTGATAGGCGGTTTGCGTTCTTATGGCACTTTACGCAGTCTGGAATATGAGAATCAACGTCGTAAACAGGCAGAAATGAAATTACTGGAAGCCTATGCCCGTCTGGATAAAGTGTTTGAACAGACAGTGAGTAGTTTATCATCGACAATTGGACTGAGAGATTCTTATACCGCTGGTCATGCCCGTAATGTAGGGAAACTGGCTCAATCGATCGCTCAAAGGATGGGATTGCCTCCAGAACACTGCCGGATGCTGAAACTGGCAGGTTACCTGCATGATATCGGCAAAATAGATATACCGATGGAACTATTGATGAAAAAAGGCGATCTAAGTGAAGAAGACTGGGCAATCATCCGCGATCATCCGGAAACCGGTTATAAAGTTTTGCAGGATATAGATTTTCCCTGGCCCCTGGCAAGAGTTGTGCTTGAACACCATGAACGTTGTAATGGCGAGGGTTATCCTTATGGTAAGCGTCAGGATGAATTGCTGCTGGAATCCCAAATTCTGGCTGTGGCTGATGTGGTGGAAGCCATGATGCTTTCACGACCTTACAGGGAAGCGCTTGGTAAAGAAATCGCCATGGAAGAAATATTTAATCATAAAGGTGATCATTATCATCCTGAGATAGTGGATATATGTCTGCAAATAATTAATGAAGGGTTTGATTTTGAGACTAATTAAGAAAACTGTAGTTTTGTTTCTGACAGCAATATTTATGCTTACACTGCTGACAGATTGTGCTGCCTGGCATAAATTGAAATGGAATGAATTCCAGCTGGAAGATGCTGGTCTCAGTCTACAGATACCGGGCAAACCCCGGCATTTCAGGATGTCTGCCAGTTCATCTCTGGTACAGGAAGAATACGATCAATGGACAGTAATTGATGAGCACTCTAATCAGCAGTTCTTTATCATCATCGCCAAATATGACCAGAACAAGTATGCCGGATTCTCAGCGGATGATCTTCTAGATAGCGTCGAGCGTCCACCGATAGGTTTTTTGAAAGCTGCGAAGGAAATTAGCAGGCAAAGGATTCTGGATAAAAGCTATCTTCTGGAAGAGCAGACCTGGCAATTAGAGAAAAGAACAAACCGGGCTCTCAGCCATATTTATATTTATGATGGCAGGATAATCGAATTGATCTATATGTATTCAATAGCCGATAAAGTATCAGATGCCGGGGCAGTTTTTTTTGATTCTCTTGTCATAGAATAAACTTGAATAAAAATTGTGATTATCAAAAATTGGTAAAGGAAAAATCGTGGAGAAGAAATGATGTATAAATATGTAATAATGATCGTGATTGTGAGCATAATGCTGCTGGCTGCCTGCCAGAAAACTGATGAAACTGAAGGCTATTATATTAGAGGAATGAAAGCTGAGCAGGATATGCAGTATGAAACCGCCATTGCCCATTATGCCAAAGCCCTTACCTTTAACCGTCAGGATGCTCTCACCTGGTATGCCAAGGGAAGATCTCATCTTCTCTTAGCTATGTCAGACTATTTTTTAAATGAAGCCAATGAAGAAAGAACAATGCGGATCCAGGGAAATCTTAGTAAAGCTCGGGACTGCTTTCGGCGAGCACAGCAGTGGGGCTACACCTCCTCGGCTGAGTTAGATACGCTGCAGGTAAGGTTGCAGGAAAAATTTATTTCAATAGAAATACCTGGCAGTGCTGGTAATTAAAATACTGACAGCATTTTGACAGTGTTTATAAAAAATATTTTTCCTAACGGTTCATTGATGGACAAATTTTGATCTGGAGCAGATATGGTTCAAATCTATACAGGTAACGGCAAAGGCAAAACTACCAGCTCTCTGGGCTTGATTCTACGGGCATTAGGTCATGGCTGGCGTGTTTGCCTGATCCAATTCATGAAGAATGACTGGAGTTACGGCGAAATTATCAGCTTAAGTAAATTTGAGAATTTAGATATCTTTAAATTCGGAACTAAAAATCTGGTAGACCCAAAGAATCCGGCAGAAATTGATTTTAAAGAAGCAGATGCCGGTTGGCAAAAAGCTAGAGAAGTTCTCAAATCAGCTAAATATCAGCTTATCGTGCTGGATGAGATCAATGTGGCGGTGTTTATGAAACTGCTCCCATTAGAGAAACAACTGGAATTATGCGAACTGGCAGGAACTGCGGAATTAGTGATGACTGGGCGTTATGCAGATGAAAAAGTGATTGCCCGGGCAGACCTGGTAACAGAAATGCGGGAAGTGAAACACTACTACGCCAGCGGCACACCCAGCCGGGAAGGAATTGAATTCTAATGTCCAGTCAGGACTTTATCAGACGACATTTGATCAAGAGGTCACTGCTGTCATTTATGCTGTATCCACTTTCTCTTGTTTGGGGAATTGTGCAGAGATACCGGCGTGATTTCTGGAAAATGAAAGGTGGTAAAAGGGCAAATGTGAAAATCATCTCTATTGGCAATATCACAGCCGGTGGAAGTGGTAAAACACCATTTACTATCTGGCTGGCAAAGCAATTGCAGCAGCAGGGCAGAAAGCTGGCTGTCTCACATCGAGGCTATAAAGGAGATTTTGAATATAAAAACTCTATTATTTCTGACCGTGAGAAAATATTCCCTGAAGCTGCTAAAGCAGGAGATGAGGCATTATTGCTGGCAGAGAAACTGGCGGGAATACCAGTGTGTGCTGGCAGCGACAGATGGCAGAGTATCCAGTTACTTGAAGATAAATATCCTGATCTGGAAATGATAATCCTGGATGACAGCTTTCAGCATCTAAAAGTTCATCATGATCTGGACATCGTAATCTTAAAAACAGTATCACCCCTGGGTAATGGCTTTGTACTGCCGGCTGGAATTCTGCGGGAACCTGTATCGGTTCTGAAAGATGCTGACCTCATTATCCTGAATGGCAAAGGTGACTTCCCGGACTTTTTGAGGAACTATAAAAAAATAACCAGGCAGGGTGACTACCGGGTATCGGGAATTTTCTTGAATAATAAAATTGAAATCGGGCTGAGCGAACTGGCAGCAGGGAAGCTGGGCATTGTTTCCGGGATTGCTGATCCGGCGTCACTGGAAAATACTCTCTCAGATCTTAACCTGAGTTATAATTTTCATCTAAAATTTCCTGATCATTATCATTATAGTGCAAATTCTGACCGAGTCACCATAGAAAAGCAGATAAAAACCAGTCAGGTGGACTATATAATCACTACTGAAAAGGATTATACCAAGCTGAGATTTCTGTCTTTATCAATTCCGGTAGCAGTTCTCAGAATAGAATTTTATCTTCTAAAGGATGATTTCTCCGATTTTTCAGCTCTCTTATAATTAACCTGTCAACTGCAGCCACTGGTGAAGCGGGTTACCCAGAAACTTGGTGCTATTTGTGAAATCCTACTGTATAAAGTGGGTTTATAGGCATATTGCTCAATTAAGACTGTAGTTCTGAACCGTACTCGGGGTAGGACTGGACGACTAATATATTACTAAGCATTGCGTCATAAAGACTTCCATCCAAAGTATCGTAGATTAATCCTCCCGGATTAATCATTTATAAAGCCTTAATCAGAATGATTAAGCTACATTAAGATTTAACTCCCACAGCATCAGTAAAACTTGCTATTTCGCCCTTATGCTCTTCACTTATAAGCATTGCGTCATAAAGACTTCCATCCAAAGTATCGTAGATTAATCCTCCCGGATTAATCATTTATAAAGCCTTAATCAAAATGATTAAGCTACATAAGGATTTAACTCCCACAGCATCAGTAAAACTTGCTGTTTCACCCTTATGCTCTTCACTTATAAGCATTGCATCATAAAGACTTCCATCCAAAGTATCGTAGATTAATCCTCCCGGATTAATCATTTATAAAGCCTTAATCAGAATGATTAAGCTACATAAGGATTTAACTCCCACAGCATCAGTAAGACTTGCTGTTTCGCCCTTATGCTCTTCACTTATAAGCATTGCATCATAAAGACTTCCATCCAAAGTATCGTAGATTAATCCTCCCGGATTAATAATTTATAAAGCCTTAATCAGAATGATTAAGCTACATTAAGATTTAACTCCCACAGCATCAGTAAAACTTGCTGTTTCGCCCTTATGCTCTTCACTTATAAGCATTTCGTCATAAAGACTTCCATCCAAAGTATCGTAGATTAATCCTCCCGGATTAATCATTAATAAAGCCTTAATCGGTGACGATTAAGCTACATTAAGATTTAACTTTTAAAAATAATCAAACCCTCAAACTTTCTAACCTTCGCATCTTAAAATTATCAATATAATACTGCCATAATCCTCTATTAAATAAGACTATACACTTATCAAATAAAATGTGACCATAACGTAACCACCTATCTATATAATTCATAACGCAATACACGTAAATGTTACGTTTTTCGCACTTTTTAACAAATACATACCCCTATTTTTAACTTTTAAAAATAACTCTCTCTAAAAAATAATCAAATCCTCCCATTTTCGCATATTCTCCTCTTCATTCCCTCCATCACTCAATCCCTCAAACCCTCAAACCTTCTAACCTTCTAACCTTCTAACCTTCTAACCCTCAAACTTTCCCATCACTCCATCACTCAATCCCTCAAACCCTCAAACCTTCTAACCCTCAAACCTTCTCATTTTCGCATTATTCTCCTCTTCATTCCCTCCATCACTCCATCACTCAATCCCTCAAACCCTCAAACCTTCTAACCCTCAAACCTTCTAACCCTCAAACCTTCTAACCTTCGCATCTTCCTGGCTATTATAGATAGATTAAATGTGACCAAATGTGACCATAATGTGACCGCTGAATTAATTGTGTAGTATATGTTTAACCTCCCTTGGTCACATTTTTGCCCCTTTTTGAATATATATACACCTATTTTTAACTTTTAAAAAATTAAGATTTTTATGTTCCTAATTACAAATTCATAACTATTAACGACTAATCGAAGATGCCCCATAGCTTTATGGAAGGAGTACAACCTACAACTACCCCCATCTCCAGTCTTCCGTCTCCCATTTTACATTTCCAATTCTCCCAGCTAAGTCAGGAGTTTGGGACGGTACTCCGGATCAGACTTCTGGACGTCCCACTCCACCAATATCCAGTCAGTCGATGTCGCCCGGAACTCCTACTCGAAATACGAAGTCCTGATTCAACTTCGTTCTTTTCATTCAATTCCTCTGCGCCCTCTGTGCCTCTGTGGTAAGCAATCTTCACATTACATTAGTTCGCGTTTGTTCGGTTTGTTCGCGGCTAAAATT
>JAIPGP010000012.1 GCA_021735645.1 Candidatus Cloacimonadota bacterium | reverse complement strand
TCCCTTATTAACTATAGTATTAAGCTCTTCTCTTTCTTCTTCTGTTAATGTAACTTTATACTTTATCATAATCACCTCACTTTTTTATGAGACAATTATAATTTCGCCTTACGTCATGTCAAGCTTGACGCGACAGTAGTATCCCCCCGAAATTAATCGCGAATGTAGCATCGCTGAATTTACTGCCAAACACTAATCTCATTAACCACCAACTTCAGTTGGTGGTTAAGATAAACAAACGAAGTATAGTCACTTCAGTGACTTCACCATATATTTAAGTAAGATCCAGTGTATTAATATCATAGCAGCACACTTAATTATTATGAAGTGGTTGAAACCACTAGCTCTCTTTTTGCGATCATTAACACCAGATCAAAATCTGGCGTTAATGAGATTGGGGAATACAAATTATTCGGAGTTTTATATTGATATAATTGTCTTATAAAAAATAATATAGCTATCTTATTACTCTTATAAAACAGGGAGAAGCCTGTTCAATTACTTAGATTGAACAGTCTCGAAATTAAAACAATTTCTGCAGCTAAGTCATACGTGCACCGCTGGGTATTCCCAAGTCCATCCTTCGCTTTCGCTGCACAAGGCTACGGCACGGTCTACGAGTGGCGCAGATGACGACCATTATCAGCAGATTCCAGCATGATAAATTTCTCAGGTTGAAATTTGGAATAGATTAGTTGATTGGTCGTAGTTCTCGCCCCTCGCAGACCGTCCATAGCCTTCTGAAAGTGCTCCCTAACTTTAGTGACGGAGTAGGCGGAGGATGGACTTTCGGAGTACCGCCAGCGGTGCAAGTCCTACTTAACTGGTCAATTATCATTAAAATTCCCGCAATGAAAACAAAAAAACAGGGAAATGCCCAGAAGAGTTTATTTATACAAAGTAGCAGGAGAAAATTAATTTGCAACTGGCAGAATGGTGATGATCAAAAAAATCAAAAGAGAAAACCTATGCTGCAAAATAAGAATTCTACCGGCAGAACAACAAAGCAAGTCCCTGCATTTATATTTGAGATTGTGCTTTGTTGATCTGCCTGATATACATTTATTAACTTCTATAACCCCCTAAATGTCCACTACCAGCCAAGTTCACGATTCACGATTCACGATTCACGATTCACGACTTAATTATTTCCTTGCCCTATTTCTTACTACTTGCTACTTTGTCAAAAAATATGAAAAGGGGATTTATGTTACAGAGAGTTACAGACCCCAAGCAGTTGAATGAAGAACGTGATTTTGATCGTGCCCTGCGACCTAAGCGTTTGGAAGATTTTATCGGGCAGCCTCAGATCAAGGAGATTCTGGATATCTCTATCCAGGCTGCCAGACTGAGAAAAGAACCGCTTGACCATGTTCTGCTTTATGGACCTCCCGGACTGGGAAAAACTACGCTTTCGCTTATTATTGCCAATGAACTGGAAGCCGAGATCAAGGTTTCCTCTGGTCCTGTCCTGGAAAAACCCGGTGACCTTGCCGGTATCCTTACTAATCTGCAAAGACACGACTGCTTTTTTATCGATGAAATCCACCGGCTTAATCATGTGGTGGAAGAATATATGTATCCAGCTATCGAAGATTTTGGCATGGAGATCATTATAGATAGCGGACCCAGTGCCCGGACTTTGAAAATCGATCTGGAGCCTTTCACCTTGATTGGCGCAACTACCAGAGCAGGTCTGCTTACTGCTCCGTTACGGGCAAGATTCGGGCTTATTCTCCGGCTTGATTATTATGATCAGGAGAGCATTCTCAAAATCATAAAACGCTCCGCTAAATTGATGGATATACCGATCGATGAACAGGGAGTAATCGAAATCGGCAGCCGCAGCCGTGGCACGCCGCGGGTGGCAAACCGCCTGCTGAGACGTGTGCGTGATTATGCTCAAATACGCGGGGATGGCATTATTACAGACATTATTGCTACTAAAGCTCTCAAAATGCTTAATGTAGATGACAGTGGTCTGGATGAAATGGATAAACGAATTCTCGCGACGATCATTGATAATTATAACGGTGGACCAGTAGGTTTGAAAACTCTGGCAGTTGCCGTTAATGAAGACCCTGGCACCATTGAAGAAATATATGAGCCATATCTAATCCAGCAGGGATTTCTGGACCGCACACTGCAGGGCAGACGCGCCACTATTAAAGCATATAAACACCTGAAAAGAGAAATACGGTCTGCTCAATATTCCCTCTTTGACGATCAGGAGGAGCTGTAAAAAATATTGACAGTTTAGGCTGGTGAAAATTTTTGATTCCTTACGTGGGTGATTAGCTCAGTTGGTTAGAGCGCTACGTTGACATCGTAGAGGTCACTAGTTCGAATCTAGCATCACCCACCATTTTCATTTGATACCGGAGGTTATGTGAAACTCATTGTGATTGGCTCAGGTAATTGGGGCACCGTTCTCACAAAGCTTTTCTCCAAAAAAAATACCGTTCATCTGTGGACGATCGATGAAGCGGAAGCACAGTTCATTCGAGAAAAGCGAGAAAGCCCTTTGCTCAGCAATTTCAAAATCTCTGACAGCACGATTGTGGAAGCCAAATTCGCTTCACCCATTGACCCGGAAGATATTGTGGTAGTAGCAATTCCTTCCCGTAAGATGGAAGAGCTTATTCTGGAATTCAAAACCCATGGCTATCATAAATTCATCTTTGTAAATGCCTCAAAAGGCGTGGAGCACTCGACTCTCAGGACTACTTACGAAACTGTATCCAGCCATCTGCCTGAGGTGAAATTTGCCAATCTTTCCGGTCCCACCATCGCCCGTGAACTGGCAGAAGGTCTGCCAGCCAAAGCTATACTGGCTTCTGATGATGTTTCGCTGCTGCTGCAATTGCGTGACATCCTTGATAATGACCTTCTCAAATATGAATTTTCCCGTGATGTTGTGGGTAACGAACTGGCAGCTGCCATGAAAGGGCTGATTGCTATAGCTGTAGGCATTTCTGACGGCTTAGGCTTCAAAACCAATGTCTTCGGGCTTATTATCACTTACGGTCTCTGGGAATTTGAGACTGTGATGAAATTCCTCAATGTTCCCACTCAAACCGTATATGGCATCGCCGGTATGGGCGACCTTATCACAACCTGTATCTCGGAAAACAGCCGTAACCGCACCTTTGGTAAATACCTTGCTCAAGGCTTTACTCTGGAAGAAGCCCTAAAAAAAGTCGGTATGGAAGTAGAAGGTGTTTCTATGGCAAAAACTATTCGTAAACTGGCTCAGTTCAATCTCTCTATCCCGCTGGTATCCTGCATCACGAGAATAATTTTTGACGGGGTGGAAGACATCAGAAAAGAACTGCTTGATACATTAAATTCCATTTCCTAAAAAAAAAGTATTGCCAGTTTATATTATCCTGAAAATTTTCAATCATTAAAAATGGAGCAGAAATTATGGAAAAATTAATTAATGACATGAGCATCAATTTTGATGTCCTCCTCAAGCAGGGATTTGCCGTTATTGATGTTCGCTACAAAGAATATGAGATCGTAGCTGACGGATTTAAATACGTTATTATCCTCGTTGACCATGACCGTGAAGATTTTTATGCTGATATGCTGAAAAGCTATCTCGGTCACGATCTGGATGCTAATAATATCTATGAAACCTGGCTGTCTATTCTGAAGCATAAACTTAAAATGAGTGCTATGCTGAAACGGGATATCTCAATAAAAGTAGCTACTCTTGATTTTCTGGAATCAAAAGTATAATTTATTTATGCCCCTGCCACAAACAGGGGCTTTTTCTAATTCTACACAGGAGTTGTAAATGGATGTTTCTCTGTTACTGATAAAACCAAATGCCACTAAGCGTAACCTGATTGGTGCTATTATAAAAATGCTCGAAGATAACCGATTCCAGATTGTCCACCTGAAATCTTTTCAGATGTCAGATGAACTTGCTCAAATTTTCTATGCTGAACATCATGGTAAAGGTTTTTATGAGAACCTGGTTAAGTTCATGAAATCAGGCATCATTATTGGTGTTGTGGTAGAAAAAGATAACGCTGTCGAAGACCTGAGAACTCTTGTAGGAAAAACTAACCCTGCGGAAGCTGATCCTGGCACTATTCGCTATCTTTATGGTGAATCTGTAGGACTTAATGCCGTGCATGCTTCAGATTCCTCCAAATCAGCAACTAGAGAAATAAAAATTATTTTTCCAGAAATATAACTTTTCTTTATTTACCGGCTTTATGCCGGAATTCAATATTTTACCAGAGGTATAATGAAAGTTCTCATTATAAACTGTGGCAGTTCCTCAGTCAAATACCAGTTTATCAATCTTGATGAAAAATTCGTATTAGCTGAAGGTATCTGCGAAAAAATTGCTGAATCCAGTTCGCTTTTCACCTACAAAAGTAAAAAATTTACTGTTAAAAAACAAAAAACAAATCTCCCTTCTCACAAGGAAGCTATTCAACTTATCCTTGATTCGCTGCAAGACCCCCAAAACGGCTGCATTAATGACATCTCGGAAATCGATGCCATTGGTCACCGGCTGGTGCATGCCGGCGAACATTATAATGGCACCGTGGTTATAGATGATCATGTGATCAGCGTTATGGAAGACTGCATTCCGCTTGCACCGCTGCATAACCCGGCTAATATCACTGGCGTGAAAGCGACTAAGACTCTGATGCCGGATACTCCTCAATGCGGTCTTTTTGATACTGCCTTTCACCAGACTATGCCTCCCAAAGCATATCTTTATCCTCTGCCTTATGAATATTACACAAAACATAAGATCAGGCGCTATGGTTTTCATGGCACATCCCATAAATTCGTTGCTCAAAAAGCTGCTGAACACCTCGGTGTCCCGATTGAAGAACTAAAGATCATCACCTGTCATATGGGAAATGGAGCTTCTATCACGGCTATCGATCAGGGTAAATCCATCGATACTTCCATGGGATTCACTCCTCTGGAAGGACTGGTGATGGGCACACGCTGCGGTGACCTTGATCCTTCAATTCCACTCTACCTGCAACGTCAGTTCAAACTTAGTATAGATGAAGTGGATAATATTTTAAATAAAAAATCAGGTATTCTGGGGCTCTCAGAAATAGATAGCGACATGAGACCTATCGAGGAAGGACTTGATAACGGTAATGAAGATGCTATTCGTGCCTTTGAAGTATATTGCTACCGTATTAAGAAATATATAGGTGCTTATACAGCAGCCATGAATGGTCTGGATGTGCTGGTGTTCACAGGTGGAGTAGGCGAAAACATGCCCCACCTCAGAGATTGGGTCTGCCGTGATATGGAATATCTGGGCATTAAATTCAATAATGATGTAAATTATCGTCATGGGAGTGAGGTCTTTGATCTTAACCAGCCGGATTCAAAGGTGAAAGTACTAAAAATATCCACTAACGAAGAACTAATGATCGCTCTGGAAACAGAAAAGCTCCTGAACTCGCTGAGCTAATATAAAATCACATATTTGAAAAAGGGCAGATAAATTTATCTGCCCTTTAATTACTATTCACTATATCACTATTTAATCAATGCCATCTTGCTGCTTAATACTTGTCCACCCGCTTCCAGACGGTAGAAATATATCCCGCTACTCACCTGCCTGCCCCCGGCATCTCTGCCCTTCCATAAGACACTGTGACTGCCTGCTGCATATTCACCATCTGCCAGGGTGCACACATATTGTCCCTTCAGATTATAAATCTTCAGGTTAATATTCTCAGCCTGAGGAATTCTGAAGAATATCTCCGTCTCGGGATTAAAGGGATTAGGATAATTGCCTGATAATTCCAGTACTTCCGGCAGCGAACCTTCTTCTCCGCCTTGATCTTCCACATTCAATACTACATGGATGAGCTTGGTATCCCAACTGTCGCAACTGATCACAATATCACCTGTATGCATTCCTTCTTCAATATCTCCAGCATCAAAATTGATCGTGATAACCTGTGATTCTCCTCCACCCAGAATTCCTGACGACGTGTCCAGATTTATCCAACGCAAGGGATAAAGCAAAGTTAGCTCTCCACTCACGATATGAGGGTCTGCTCCATAACCGTCCCCACCTACCTGCCAGCCGATCACCATATCTCCGGCAAATTCCGTGCTCAATTGCACGTCCACTTCCCATACTGCTGATTCTCCACTACGCAAAACACCCCACCCATTAATCGTTAAACCATGCCAGTTCACTACTGCTCCATTGCCGGTTGTTCCATCCCAGTTCATACTGCCACCAGTACCGCCAACGGCATTTTCAGCGTCCAGCACATCCACACCCAGGGGAAATTCTAACCAGACATCACTAACCCATTCAATATCTGCCCCTGCATTAAACACAGTAAATGTCCAGGTAGCCGTCTCGCCCGGTGTAAAGGAATCAGTATTCATTGTAACATTAGAACCCGTGACATCTCTTCCCGGCTGCGTGGTCTCATCCGTCCGAATATAATATTCCACTGGCAGATCACTGGTATTGCTCAGAGTGAATTCATAGCTTCCTGTCCCCAGAGGCTCCAGTTCATAATAAACACTGTCCACATCAACAGCAAAGGTATTTGCCCAATAGGCAGTGAAAGGCAGCATCCAGTTCCAGCTATCTTCATCACAACTGATGATCACTTCCAGATAGAATATATAAAAATCAGGTACATTCTCTGAAATCTCGATACTAAAACCATTCTCCAGTTCCTCAAGTGCTCCGGCTTCCACATTTCCCAACAATTCGCTATTATCTATCACACTGATATATGGATCGTTAATAGTCACTTCAGCTTCCACATTATGAGCTGTTTCTGCTCCCAGATTCTCTAAAACCAAAGATATCAATGCCGTCTCGCCTGCTTCGATATAAGTATCATCCCCGGATACGGCATGAAAACTATTAACGCTCAAAAAAGGTCCATCTGGCGGGATGGGTGGAGGTGTAAATAATATTGCTCTGCTGTCTGCCAGACTCTGGCACGCTTCCGGGTAAGTATCATTATAAGTGTATTGCAATCCTGTCAACGAATCGCCGCTCTCTATTCCTACTGTGCAATACTGTCCATGATTGCTGGGATAAGAGCCATAATTATTATTTGTCACGTCCAGATACTGCATTTTGATCTCACTATCGCCTGTTGTAGTTGGATAATAGAGAGGATCATAAAGTATCACCTCAAAAGTCTCATCAACATGAGTATCTCCATTTTCTATGCGAGACCACTCTACAACGTAATAATGCAAATCTTCATCATAATAACTCAGTACATCACCGGAGATAGTATTCAAATCATCCCAGAATACTGCTATCATCGGACTGGGTCCCTGCGGTCCCGGTATCTGATAGTTCATAAAATTTCCGCTTTCATGGTGACCTGGTGCCACCCAGCCATTAGTGCAAATACATATTTCATCGTATTCTTCACCATAAAATACTAAACTGAAATCTTCAGGCAGATCAATATTTTGATAAGTACCTGTTCCACCACCTTCTCCCTGTTGTGGTACTCCACTTGCCCAGCTCACAGATGTTCCCTCTCCATCATATAACGGATCAATTTCCACCCAGTCAAATACGGGGCATTTGGCATAATCCTCGTCACCATCATCATATGCCCAATAGCCATAACCATCGGGTCCATAGGGATCGCTTTCCTCTGCTTCGCCTATCAATACATTCATCGTCACAAAGCTGTCATAACCTTCTGCATTAGTTAAATGAATGATAAAAGGTATAAATGATCCAGGCAATACAGCCATACTCGCTGTCACTGTAAACCGGTTAGTCGCATTACTGCCGCTGCCGCCAGGATTTATTATCCCAAAGATACCCAGGCTGTCTACAATTGTTATCCGCCGGTTATTGCAGATCAATTGCCCTTCTATGCCTGCTGCAGCCAGATTGCCATTATTCTCCAGTATAAAATAAATATTTTCCGTTTCACCCGGGTCTATCACGCCATCACCTGCTATATTATAATCACTGGCATATAAACTAGCACCTTCGATCGGGATATACAGCCAGGTAACCCATTCATTATCATCCGTATCTATGATTGTAAGCTCTGCCAGTATCTCTACACCACCCTGCAGATTTGCCGCAAATTCCAGCTCAAAACCGCTTGCTCCTGCCGCTGTTCCCCCGGCACTAATATCTCCAAAATTCACTTCTGAACTAACTACTGTCACCAGATCATTATGACATTCAATCTCGGCACTTACTCCACTTACCAGCACACTGCCCAAATTCTCCAGTGTAACCATAATTTCCACGCTCTCACCTGGATTGACTACTCCGTTGCCATTGCCACCAGCATCGTCTATGGTAAAATTATTCACATCCACATACTGCTCAGCTTCTGCTATCTCCACAGTTTCTATCACCGGTATATGATCATGCTTAGTCACCGTAAGGGTATATTCACCCTCACCTGCTTCTGCAATATCCAGTATTACATTACCACTGTAATCACAATAACCCGTTGCTACAAAATCCTCATCTTCGCCATATAATGTTACCCAGGCACCTTCTGCTGCATTCCCGATTGAATCTGTAACTGCCACTTCATAATAATTTTGTCCGCTCGCTATCTCACTTGCATTAACTACTGTCATCGTCTGAGGCAGCCGCGTCCATAATTCCACAGTTCCATCACCCATCAGCGAATTCCAGTGAGAAAATTGGGTTACATAATTAGAAACTGAAGCTTGAGGAAAAGTCAGCCACAGATAATATTTACCCTGCAGCACTGCTCCGCCCATAATATAAATATTATCCCGGAAAATACCACCCCATACACCTATTGCTATGGCATTATTAAAAGGTGTATGCGTCCCCGAGGTAGCTGTACCCATAGCTCCTATGCCTCCACTCGGTGTGGTAGTGCTGCCCATCAGATAAAATCCTTCCACATTGCCTGTCCCGCTGTACCAGTCATTGGCATTACAGGTAGGCATCACCAGAAACGGCATCATATAGCCATTTGTAGTATTCCCGGAATACCAGCCTGAAGTGCCGCCAAAGCCGCGGTAGGCAAAAAAGCTGACTCCCAGGTTCACTGCCGCATTCATCTGGCTGGCAAAAGAAGGAGTATACACTTCCACAAAATTACTGTCATCCCAGAAATTACCCTCAAAATCAAGCATCAATTCCTTCACACCCTTACCAAATGCAACACAGGAATATCCCGAATTCGTGGGGTCTCCCGTGATCAAAGCCCGATTATACCAGGCTGTATTACCCATATAAGGAGTTTTCTCATAAGTGAGTACTTTACTGATCACTGTCTGCAGTATGCCTATTGTACTGAAGGTCATCCTGCCCATGATCAAATCGCCCAGTATGTCATTTCCTTCCAACTGGCAATATGGATGATCTCCCTCTCCGGAATAGCCTCCCGTGGTAAACCACGTAGGTATGGCATAACTACCAGTTCCATCTCCTATAATATCCACATATTCCGGCGGATTTTCCCAGTTATCATAAGCATCCTGAATGTAATTCTTGATCGATGTATTTGTTGTTCCCGTCTGGGCAGTTGTCGCTACCACTACATTAAATCCCTTCTGACGCTTCCATTCCACTAAATACTCCAGATTAGTCAAAACCGAAGTGTCATTATTGCAGATAAATAAGATGGTCGGCACCTGATACTCATCCCGCAATCCCATTAGTTCATAATTTAAAGTATTAGACTTATACATTTCCTCAAATGCCCGGGAACGTTTACGATCACTGTATTTCGCATTCACTCCCCCTGTTCCCTCGGTGATCACTTCTACTTCTATTTCACTGTAAACAGTTAGTGTCATATTTCCGGCATCATACTGAAAAGGACAAAATGTTATCGGCAGTAACCGCAGATCACGCATAATTGCCGGCTCTCCTGCCCAGGCTATTTCCGCTGGAAACACTCCTTTGCTCTCATAAAATTCTGCATCTAGCGCAAAATTATCACGTGGAGTCTCATGCTCATACTGCAATGCTTCCTGGGGATACACCTTGAAATTTTTATATATCTGCTCTTTATAACTCACAATTTCCAGCCGGCTGCTGCCTTCATCCGGTATGATCAATGCTTTGGTGAATATCGGCAGATCAGGCAAACCAATCTCCAGCAGTTTACCACTCTGCTCATGACTGATCATCATATACTTCTCCCCGCCATACTCCTTCTCTTCCAGCTCAAATCCATCCAAATTAAATGACACTGCTGCCGCTGACCGAGTCCCCTGTTCACAGCTGAATAATTCACTTCTACTCTCTTCACTTACCTCTACCCAGCTTGCCAACACACTTGCACTCAATAATAGTAACATAATAATTAAGCCAAAACTTTTCATACTTTCCCCTTGCATTTATTGATATTTCTCTTTTCTGCTTACAACTTCCACCATTCCTTACCAATATTTTCCAAGACCACATTCATGTGCAATCTTTTTCTTCAATCTCTTACTTTAAATAAAGCATTATTTATTCCACAGCCTCACTTATTTGATACTATTCAGTCGATTTCTCCCCACAAAATATAGGACAATATCAAAAATACTGAATATTATTGAAATAGCTATAAAGTAGTAATCATATAGCAATCTTATAATTGATAATCGCCAATTAAATCAAGAGGAGAATAAGGGAAAATATGGTTATGTATTTTTCCAGAAGCTTTGGTCATTGCCGTTTTTTATCAGTCTTTCTATCCATTGGAGGATAACGTCATCAGAATATTTGCGGCTGCCATCAGGATTTTTCTTTTGTTTTTGCACATAAGATAGAAGGGAATATTCTTTATTGAGCGAAGTATAGAAAACTCCCTGATCATCGGTATTAACACTCACATTGAGTCTATTTGAGCCGGCTTCCTTTTCGTCAATAGGGAAGAGCTGGAATAAAGGCAGTTTTGAAAGATCATCTAAATTGCCGATCAGGTAATTTGAGGACGGATTAGATTCTATGGCAATGCCGGAAATTTCTATTTTGTGTCTCATTTTTTTCTGGATAATTTTCAGACTTTCGATGTATTCGGCTTCAATATTAAAATTCATATATTTATTACCTTCACTTTTTACGCTGATATTGTAGTGATAATTGCTATTCAGGTCGTAAACATGCTGCGTGATGTTTTTATAAAATTCCAGAGTTCTGGAGGATGAGTAATTATTCCAGTTATGAGATTTCAGACTATTAAATTTTTGCCAGGTTTTGTCTTTATCTTTAAAGGGCGGGAAGAACATTTCAGGGTTTTCATCTCTAAGAGACATTGCCTGGATATATTCGTTTAAGTCACACTTAAGACAATCAGGAGAATCATTGAAAATAGCTCGATATAGCGAGTTAAAGAGGTCTTTCAGCTTCTGATAGAAGGTGTTTGACAATATGATATTCCAGATTTTAATCTGGTGCAGCATCCAGGCGATATTATCCAGTAGATTCTGCTTTGGTAAGGCTATTTCATGATTGCGTTTCTCATAATAATCATTAATATCAATGCCAAGGGCTACTCCATGTCCAATGCGGTCGCCATAACCCAGTTGCAGGAAACTGATAGCTTCATCAATGGCACGCAAACCATCCAGAAGATCGTAAAAATCTTCCCCTACATGATATGTAACTTTTAGATTAGGGATAGGGTCATCATTATTTCTTTTCATTATAGAAATCTTATTGATTTTCCTATGATTACGCAAGTATCTAAAACCTTGAGCAAAGACTTCTGGTCGGCAGGTTACTTCGCTTGCGGCGGCATCTATACCAAAGATTCTGGAAGCTGTAATCATGCTTTTTTCGCGCAGAGATTTAAGGGCAATAGCCTCAGTTTTAACATTTTTCCGCAGCTCATAATGGCGGCATCTAAATCTCCATTTAATCATTGTTTTTTGATCAATTTTCTGTTTGCAGAATGTACATGGTTTTTTGATGAAATGCAGCACATAAAAATGACTGAAATCCTGTTTCTGTTTTCTCTTACCCGGAATATATCTCCCATGTTCTTTTGAACTGCAATTATCAATACATTTGATAGCATCGGCAAGCAGTTCTGGGCTATTCCCGCCATGAAAGCGGACTTCCAGTTTATCTATTTTGTTTTCATTCACATTATCCACAATAGCCATTTTGATCATTAGTTTATCATATACACTACCAGTGGGGATAAAGGCGGTTTTACGGTTTTGATACTTTTCAAAATTCTTGAAGCCATAACGCTCGTTTGACTGGATGAACTCATTGCTGATCCTCTGGCTGATCAAAAGGTAGAGAAAGAAGTAATTCTGAACTTCCTGGGAATATTTACCATTGTTCAATAAATAGAGATACGCGGCATAATAGATTTTACGTTCGCCGGTAAGAGCTGAGCTGGCTTTACCAGTGTTCAGAGCAAAATTCACGGCATAATCGACTTTTTCGCCGAATTCCTGATAGTTACTATGCAGCCTGGCTACCGAGATTTCACTGGCAAATCGACTGAAATATATACTTATTAAACTAGGATTTCTTAATACTACATTAATTATTTTACTCAGTTCATGAAATTTTTCACAATCTTCGCAGCAACAGAGCTTGAAGAGAGCCAGCCGCAAACTGGCTGCTACCCGTACCAGAGTATATAGCTCAATATTGTTTGTATCGGAGAAATTGACTATACTTACGGGTTTAAGTGAGGCTGATTTGCTGAATTTGAAGAATTCTTCACGCCGGTTTTGTGGGTGGTTCATCAGGCTAAGCCAGTTCAAATCAAAATATGGAGATGAGCCTTTCAGGTGCATGTGATTTTCAGATAGATGTTTACGTTTCATCATACTATTCAGGCTGTGAAAATCGCTTTTAATGATTTTTTCCCACTGAAAATCAATGTGTTTATAATGATAATTGTAGGTTCGCTCAGCTAGAAGGGCAGTTGTAAAAAGGTCTTCACCCAGATTAGCAGTTATCTTATGCCAGTATCCCAGCATTTCAGTGCAGCAAACGGGTGTTTCATCACTGAATTTCAGCAGTTTTGAGGCAAATCTCATGGGGAAAAACAAGAAAGACTGTATGTCTTTGCCATCAGGGTGGCTGAAGTATTGCTCTTTGATCAAACTTGTCCAGGAGACGATTGATTCTTCATTTATACTTGATAATCCGGTGTATTTTAACTGGTAAACTACTTCAGCAAGTACTTTGTCGAGTATCTTTTTAGGCGGTAATGACATTTTATCAAGCAGCTTTTGCGGCTCTAATGAAAACAGCCTGTTCAGATATACTAATTCAGTGTTCAGATTTTTCATACGCTGAATGTAAACATTAAGAATCGGATTTAGGGTAGAAATCGTCTAAGAAGTCAAATACATCTGTTTCCCAAGATTCTTCGATAGGATTACCTTTGATGATTGTATCGATTAATTTAGATGCTGTATCTCCCTGGTTTTGTTGTATCCATTCAACTGTTTTTCTTTCTATTCTATCATAATATTTTTTTACAACTTTTCTAAAACCATATTCTCCGGTGCTATCGGAGTCATTGAGATCTTCGGAGTCTATGTACCTATAATTGATCAGTCTAAGCATGATATCTATAGAATATAAAGGAAGAAATGGTATGGGATACAGTTTTTTATTGTCCTTGGATCCAATAAATTGATTTTTTTCTATCCATTTAATCAGAGCCTCAGTAAATTCAGGTTTAGCTTCTATTTTATCAAATCGTCTGTAGGTTCGATAGGGATTAATAGTGTTTACCAGGAAACTTAGAATATCAAATCGAGCTTTGTCTCTGTCTTCTTTTTCTTTCATACTTTGTCCGGATTTCCAGGTAGTATCATAAATATGCCTGGGATAAGGACGAGCTGGTCTTCTTCTTCCATAATACAGAAAGAAATATGGGATTACACCGTTTCCTTCAATGTTTTCAAATTTAGTATAATCAACAGAGAAATAGAATTGATGTTCATTATCTTCTAACTTCTTGGTCGGTATTGTTGTTTGAACTAAATCCGCAGAATGTGCGAAGTATGTAGTACCACCTATCAGCAATTGAATTGGCATTACTTTATTTTCCAGATTGAATTCACTTAAATCAATCTTATTATTTTCCTTTTTAGGGGGTTCCAGTTTACTTTTTATGAACATTGATTCAAACAAAAGCATGGAATAATAGATTTTAACTGCTGAGATAAATGACAAAGCTTCCTGAGATTCAAAATAGACTTCATATTTATTTATCAGAAGTAATATATCTCCCATAGAATTATTAGAGGTATAGTTAAAAGGATCAGAAATCTTATTAGCATCGAAGAAGTGAGGGTCATTAACACTTACCATCGTATATATATCTCTATCAACGGGGCTAATCTTGTAAGGCTTTATCGATAATGAACGTCTAATCCAGTAAAGTTTCTCAAGTTTATTCTTTAAATTTGATTTACTATTTATAATATCATTGCAATTTACTTCATCCTTGTTTTTTATGTAGCAATCTTCTAATGTGAATAAATATTCATGAATTTCTTTTTCTTTACTTTTCATTTTATCATCAGGGAATCTGTCTTCAAGTTCTACTTCTTTAATCACTATTTTTTCTTTAAAATGATTTCCAACAGCATTGATGCTTTGCAGCAGATATTTATTAATTCTATTTAAATCAGTAGGTAGATTCTCAAATATAGCTTGCTGCTTGGAAGCCAGATGGAAAGGTATCCAGTAGGTCATCACGTATTCTTTGAATTTATAGAAATTTTCTATAAGTGTTTTTCCATTATTAATGTCATCCTGATAGGCTGTATGGGTTCTTTCTTTTTTAGTGGTCAACGATTCTTGATTATTCGCAGATTTTATTGTTGGCAATTTAGTATCTTTCATAGATACTAAAAGGAAAACTAACTGGTGCAGGGCACGAAGGTTTGAAGGGATGATAGGATGCAGTTGATTATCTTCAGGGATAAAGATAAGCCCGGTTCTTTCCCAGATGATCCGCAAAATTTTCTGTTGTAATGACTCAGGTCTATTGGTGTTATTTCCATTATTACTACCGCTACCTCCAGGACTGAGATTTGAGTTAGGTGAGGCAAACTTTTCTTTATTATCTTTAAGTATCTCTAGTTGTATTTCATCAAAATCCAGGTAGAGGTGAGGAATTTCCAGACGGCGGGAAGGAGGAATTATTTTGCTCATATATCCTGAAGCCATTTTTTTGACGTCAATTTCGCGGATGTTTCTTTCGTATCTTGTATTGATGCGTCTTTCAAAGTAATCATAGTAGTGCTCTTCAATTTCCAGGTGGAGCTGGTTAATATTGGCAGCCATAAGGATGATAATATTATCCTGAATAAGGAATTTTCTGATTTGTTCCAGCATTTCAAAGGCGTGATCAACGTTCATATCGAGATCATCAATAGGTATTACGAAAAAGTCATATTTGCATTTTGAATTCTTCTGGCTATTATTATTAGAATCATTGTCGTTAAGGAAATTCAAGTAAAGCTGTATCAGATCATGGATAGTACCTTTCAATTTAAGGCTGTCACCCAATTCGTCCAGTCTTTCAATGCTTTCAAAGAGAACTTCGCCGGAGTGTTTCAAGTCAATATTCTGGATTGCTTTAAAGGTGGAATCAAACTTATCTAATATTTTATCAATTTGTTTGTTTCTGCCAGGATTAGCATCTATTTTTTCGGTGAATTCATGGAAAATCGTGGAAATTATCACATAGAGTATATTCTGATCTGGCGTGAAATGACTGGGGTCTATGGTATCCATCACATGAAAAGATTTGCATTTTAACAATTCGTAGAGGTCTTTAATTTGCTCATCTTCTTTTTCTATAAACCGGGATCTTTTACATCTAAGCTCTTGAACGAAAGAGGCTAAGGCAGAGGATTTTCCACTTCCTCTATCACCACTGAAAACGATGATATTATTTACCGGCTCCTGGTAGTTATCACAATTACTATATGCTTTATTTATATTAATATCCTGATTTGTGTTAAAACAGTTAGTTTCATTGGTGTTATCTGAATTAGTCCAGTTAACTATTTCCTTGATTGAAATAGCAGCTCTTCGATAAATACTTGAAAAGTAGGAACTGGTAAACTCTTTAGCAGTTTCAACCCTGATTTTATGCCGATTAACATCCTCAATTTTAATCTTATACTTCATCTTTTTCTCCTCATAATCTATTTTTTATTCATTCTTATATTTATTAATCATGGGCAAAAAACAATACTGAGTTCCCAAAGAAAATATTTTGTAAATTTACTTAGCAGCGACAAAGGCACCCATCTGCAAGATCAAAAAGGAATTTATTTCTAAGTCATACAAAATAAACTAAGTAAAAAAAGAATATCAAATAAATATCTGTCAAGTGGAAAAAGAATAGTAATTATATTTTAATCCCTATTCACAGAATATAAACTAAATAATCTGCCCTGAACTGCTTACAGAGCGGTTAAAAAGCTTGGGAGTGCAGTGTAAACCTAAAACGGTCTCAGCATCTCTTCTATTTTTATCATATTCTCGGTCTCATAGTCAGCTTCATTCCAGATCAGGTAGCCGGTTTCATTCCAGATTGGTTTGTCAGTTTCATTGAAGTTTGGTTCGTCTGCTTTAACAAATTGAAAGAACAGATTTTCTGTATTGCTCAAATACTGCTTTAATACCGGATGTAGAACCAGAAATGTACCCGCTAATGCTTGTGCTCTGATGGGATATTGAACCGGCAGTTTATCTTTTTCAGCTAATTTCATTCTTTCCCATTTGCTGACTGGAATAATTCTGATTTTGTTCTGACTGTCAGCCAGCAACACAACCTGCTTTACCCGCAGTTTCTCAAAATGTTTCCGCACCTTGTTTGGCAGGCGGAAGCGTCCATTCTTGTATAATTTGCAGGAGGGATATTCCAGTAAATCCATAATTATTCCTCAACTGGAAAATGGTCGATCATCTCTAAACCATAGCGCAGGATCAGGGAAGCATCATAAGCTTCCACCAGACTATTTCCATCTACATCAGCAGCTATATGCTGCCAGGCTTCCCAATCTGTATTTATACCTACATAATACTGCAGAACCAGAGCAGCATCATAGCTTTCCACAATGCCATTACCATCTATATCGCCATAAAATGGAGCTTCTGCAGGTTCATAAAACATGTATTCCTCGGTTTCAATATTTGCATTGCCGTTTCCGATTGGAGCCTGCTCCAGCAAAATCCCGCCATCCTGCGTTTGATAGCCAGCTACGCAGATGTATAGGCTTGGGGAACCATTCCATTGACTGAGATTGATCACGCCTTCCAATACGGCGCCCTGAGCACATTGTGAGCTGGCTGACTGATCAAACCAGCCATTCCAGCCATTGCTGCTCTCGCCTGCCAGAAATACGTCCCAATCCGCTACCTGCCCGCTTTTTGCCCAGGGAGCTGAAACCATAGCACCTGGTTCAGCAGATATCAAGATAAAGATGTCTTCTCCCATTTCAGTCGCAGAAGTTGCAGCTACATAAAGTTCCGTGTCTGAGAAAGAGGCATATAATTCCAGTTCTTCATTAGCTGCCAGCAAGTCCACACCGGCATCTAATTGTCCATCGATCACAAAACTGCCACCACTTCCCCCTGACAAAGAAATAGTATAATCTGCGCCATTATTATTATCCCAGGAACCGTCATAATAGTGGATTACAAAATTAAGCTCATTCACCTGCTGAACGGGAGAATCAAAGGGACCTAGAACCAGAGTAAGATTGCCTTCGGCATCAGGTCCCTGCATTGGTGTTTCCACTGCGGGACCAATATTATTGTATAATTCTGTGCTGTCTGCCCAATAAACTTCTGCCGGCAGATTGAAGCCATTCACTCCCCAATGCAAAGCTGCACCCATATTTGTATCTGCTACAGTGATAATGATAGAATCCTCTATAGCCGGACTCACCGGCAGCCAGCTCACATCACCATATCCACCCTGCCCTCCACCGGTGTCGTCACCGATCCAGACATGCTGGATCACACTTTTCTGCACATTGCCCTCATTATCAGTGGCTTCCACATAATAATCTAAAAGAACTTCATTTAAGCCAGTGATTTCTGCTTCATAATACCAGGCTTTATACAAAGGCTGCGGGTCTGTTTCCGAAGGTTCTTCACTGCCAGTCATAGGAATATCTATCCAGTTTCCTACTTCAGTTCCACCCGCATAAAGCTCATTATCGCTGCTCATATCGCTATTGATGCCATCATTATCCAGCCGGTATTTCAGCATTATTTCCGCTAATCCGCTGTGGTCATAAGCATAAGTCCAGATACTAAGGTCTGGGCTCATAGCTACATTCCATTCCGTACCACCAGGATTATATGCCTCTCTCTGAGGTAGATAGATCACCGGTGCCGTTATATCAGTATAGCCGTTCACATAGGGTAAAGCTGCTGTAACTGCCTGATTGGCTGCCCTGGCTGGATGGCTGTCCCAGATGCCGTTTTGCGAACCGTCCCAATACCAGTAACAGCTCGTTTCTCCAGTTAGCAGCATTCGATAAGCATCCTGCACCTGTTGAGCAGCAGGATTATTATCTAAGGCAGAAAATACGATATTCTTGGCTGCTGTGATTACGCCCCAGCTGTTGCGGTCCGGGCTGTAGCCATTATAGGGATCGCCATTCCATTTCTTAAATTCCGGGTCGCCATTATCGGCTCCGCTCCAGCTTCCCGGTTCCACATGCACCACATCATTTGCTGCCGGAGGAAACATATCCAGATAATCCTGAATAGTAGTGCAGATAAACCGGTCTTCATTACTGCCCAGCCAGTCAACGAACTGAGCAAAATTATTATTATAATATGAATTTGCTCCTCCGCCATAATTATCACCATCATGGTGCAGCACGATCAGGATCGGATGATCATCATCAGTGTTATATGGTTCAAACTGGCTCATCACGGCATCATACTGCAAAGCACCAAAGCCGCCTCTGCCATCTTCATTTCCCAGATAGCGTGAGGCTGGCACTCCTATGATCTGGCTTTCATCTCCGGTTTCAGGATCAATATATTTCACCCAGTGCGGCTGATGTGCCCACTGCAATGATATTTCCGAACCTGCCCAAAGTCCATTCAATTGCAGCCAGTCTCCCGGATCATCTTCCAGCACATCTGCCTGATTAGGTTCATATAAATTGCTGCCGGTTGTATAAGGATAATTTTCCGTAACTCTTTCAAAATGGATATTATCTATAAGTACCCATTCAATACTTTCATCCACCAGGGCAGGGATCATCCGCTCGGAAAAAGCAGATTCAGGTGGAAACATCCCTCGGGAATAACTGTCCACATTAAAAGTATTATTGATTATATCCCGGTGCATAGCAATTTGCGTTCGCATATCACGATAATCTATCAAGCCCAGCAAGGGATGAAAATAGCCGATTGATACCAGATCAAGACGTGGATTCCCTAAGCTTGTGCTTTCTCCCGCTATTCCGTTCCAGCCAGCTTGCCAGTTGGAAAAATTCCAGTTTCCGTTTGCCTGCAGGGTATTAAGGTTTTCAATGAGAGAGCCGGTAAAACTCACCTGAGAACCAAAGTGTTCAAATCCGGCATTCACCCCCATCCACACTGCATCTGAGGGCCAGGTGGTATAGGGACCCCAGCGCTGGTTATGAATATCTTCTATAGAATAACTATAGTGCCCGGCATTATCTGTTTCGATGGCATTTTCACCAGGATAATAGATAGGCTGGTGCATATGCCATAAAAAGGCAATATATATCTGCGGATCTGCCACCAGTGATATCACCACCAGCAATAATACTGTTAAAAAAACAACTTTCTTTATCATCATTTACCTCTTACATCTTTTATTTTACCCAGTCAAGTCAGAAGTCTTGGCTTGCCTGCTGCTGCTTTTTTTTAATTACCCAGCTAAGTCAGGAGTTTTGAACCGTACTCGGGACAAGTCTTCTGTACGGCCTTTACCACCTGATTTATAGCACGTCAAAGTCACTCAAAACTCCTGCCCTGAGTACAGTTCTCCCGATGTATCGGGATGACTTAGTCTTCAATATTTTAATATACTTTAGTAATACACCTGCTGGACACTCATTTTCTGGATGATCTCGTAAATTGCTTCATATACGGCTTTACCGATCAGGTTCATTTGGGCAATACTTTCAATCCTCTGGCAATAATTATCCTGTTCCTCCCGGCTGAATATTTCGCTGGTAAGATTGCAGGAGTGCATCAGGCTGATCAGGATAATATCGCGGGGTTCTGGTTCTACTCCATCCAGCACAATTTTCCGTATCCGTTCTTTATCTTCCCGCTCTACCTTGTCATCTAACATGGGATAGCATTTCCTGCGGTATATCCACAAAATATTTTGTTCCTTCTTCTCCAGAATCCCCAGTTCGATTAAATGACTGATAAAATATTCTTTGATCTCCTGAATATGTATTCCCAGTTTCCAGACCCAGTACTTAGCATCTTCAACAGCCTGCTGACTGCTTATCATAGCCAGAGCATCATCAAAGATCTGGTTTCCAGTAGCCGAATCAGCAAGCACTTCCAGCTTCTTCTCATCAACACGCAGCCTGCCCATTAATGCCAGCTCCATCAATACTGCTCCTGCCAAACCAAATTCGAGCCCCATAAAAGGCTGATTGCAAACTACTCCCTTTTCATCATCTAAGGATAATAACAAGAATTCTTCTGCGATACTTAATTTGCAGTTCTGCATTTTTACCTCCTGTTATACTCTAATAGTAAACATTGCCCCATTTTCAATATTTCCGGCACTCAGGCTGCCCCCCATATTTTTTTCAATCACTATCTGGCACATATAAAGGCTCAAACCTTTACCCGGGCTTTTAAATCTGGTCGTGAAATACGGCTCAAAAACGTGGTCTATTGCGTCAATGGCAATTCCTCCACCATTATCCCTGATCTCCACTAGAGAACCTTCATCATTCGCATTTATATTGATTTTCACCCATTTATCGGCAGTTTTGCTCTCCTGCAGGGCATCACGACTATTATTGATTATCTGCAATATCACCTGAGCATAGTCATTACGGTAGCCTTTTGCTTTGATTTGCAGATTTCCAGTAATCTCCAGACGGACTTTTTCTTCCTGCAAGGCTGGCTCCAGCAGTTTCACACAGCGGTTTACCACTTCGCCTATCTCAAATTCATCAAACTCCTCTACCGGTTCAAAAAAATAACGCAGATCATCAATTGTCTCGCTCATCTCTTGAATAATTCCCATTGCTTTACTGCTTTGCTGCTCCAGGTACTCCATGCTCAGTTCTGCCGATTGCCCACTAAATTCAATGTCCTGGATAAGTGCCATCACGGTATTTAATGGCTGTCGCCACTGGTGCGAAAGATTAGCTATTAATTCACTGATAGCGGTCTGGCGGGATTGCCGGATAATGATATGGTCCTTTTCGCGGATAGACTCCACCGCTGCTTCCACCTTTTTCTGCAAATCCCGGCGGTATGATTCCAGGCTCAAAAGCGATTTATAGGCTCGAAGTCCTGAAGAAACCAGCGTGAATATCTTATCAGCAGTCAGTTCCGTTTTCGATTTATAATCATTAATATCGTAATTAGTCACCACTTCCCGCTCCGGGGCATAACCCGGCTGCCCGGTTCGCAGGATTATCCTCACAAAATGATTATTCAATTCCTCCCGTATCTGCTGAACAAGTTCCAGCCCTGCAGTAGTGGTTTCCATCACCACGTCTAAAAGCATGATAGCGATTCCCGGCTCTTCGCTGAGTATCTTATAAGCCTCTGCAGCCGAATAGGCATCCAGTATCCGCACCGGTTTCCCACTAAATTTAAAATCATCCAGCGTTAAATGCGTAACTGTATGAATATCTTCCTCATCATCTACTACCAGAATTTTCCAGTTACTGCCAGCTTCAATATCTCCGGCACTATCCCAGGAAATATTTTTCTCCTGCGGCTGCTCCGCAACTTCCTCTGCTTCTTCAGCCATGAACAATAATTCATCATTATCAGTTTCTTCTTTATAATCAAACTCTTTTTCATTCGAGTTCACTTAAGCCTCCTTCTGTAAAGGGAAATTCCATCCTGAATTCTGCTCCAGCTTCCGGCTCACTTAGCACTTCTATATTACCACCCAGTTTCTGAGTGATCAGATTATAGATGATATGCATTCCCAAACCCGTTCCTGTCCTTTTATTAGTAGTATAGAACGGATCAAATATATGCTGGATCACTTCCGCTTTCATCCCTTTTCCGCTATCACGATAGATAAAACTCAGTAAATTGTCAACCCGCTTAATACTAAATTCTATTTTCCCGGTTTTTTGCTCTGCGAAACCGTGGACAATAGAATTGATCACCAGATTAGTAATGATCTGGGCAAAAATCCCAGGATAGGAGTTCCAGACCAGATATTCATCGCAATCTATCACAATTTCCAGATCAAGCCCTTTAAATTTTGGTTCCAGGCTCATCAACACATCTTTTATATAGTTATGTATTTTAAATTGTCTTTTCGTTTCGGTAGATTGATCCACACTCACTTTTTTGAAGCTCTTCACCAACTCACCAGTTCTTTGCGAATTACTCAAAATCAGGCTGCTGGTTTTCTGAGTAAATCCCAAAAAATTATCCAGATCGCTTTTCTTCATTTTATTTGACTGATACTTTTCTAATAAAGCACCCAGCCGGTCGCTTAGATTCGTGATAGCCGTGATAATGATACCCACTGGCGTGTTTATTTCATGGGCAACTCCTGTCACCAGACTTCCCAGCGAGGCCATTTTCTCTGATTCCACTAATTTCTTCTGCGTCTTGCGCAATACGTCCAGAGTTTCGCTTAATTCTTCCTTTTGCTGCGTGATCAATTCATTCTTAGCAGAAAGCACTTCTGCAGATTTCTTCTTGTTACGGTAGCGGTGATAAACAAAGATCACCAGCATGACCACCAGTCCCGAAATGACTAATAATGAGTTACGCTGCAGTTCCTTCCTGCCTATCTCCAGTTCCTTGATCTTATTATCTTTTCGCAATAAGATATTTTCCCGTTCTTTACGCTCAGTATCATACTTCGTTTGCATTTCTGCTATCTGCCGGGCAGTTGTCTCAGCAAATATACTGTCCCGCAGTTCAGATTCTTTTTCATTATAGGAAAGAGCTTTATCAAATAATTCCTGCTTCTTATAAAGTTTTCCATAAGAAGCATATATTTCTGCTTCCAGTTCCAGTGATTCCACAGCCAGGGCTATCTTCTTCGCCTGTGCAAATTCCTCCGCTGCTGCTGTATATTCACCCATTTCCACATAGATCATACCCACATTGTTCATTAGATATGCCTGATAGACAGTTGCTCCGATTTCCTCTAATATATCTTCAGCCTGACCGTAATAATCCAGGGTTTGCTCATAATTGCCCTGATAATAAAATAAATTGCCTATATTCATAAGTACTGATGCTACACCCAGATTATTACCAGATAGCTGATAGCTTGCCATAGATTGTTCATAATATTCCAATGCTTTGTCATAATCTTCCAGCTCGGAATACAGTGTTCCCATATTGCCATAGACAACTGCCATTTCGCTGTTATTATTTAATATTTTAAGCTCTTCCAGTGCTTGACGGTAATATTCCAGCGAAAGAGCAGGATTCAGCAGCGATTGATATACTCTGCCGATACTCCCTTTCAGCTCCGCTTCCAGTAGCGGCTCTTCCAGCTTTTCCGCTTCCTGCATACCACTTAACAAATGTGATAAGGCTATCTCATAATTACCCAGTTCCAGATCCATTGTGCCCCAGTTGAGATAGGTCAAAGCCAGTTCATGTATCACTTCATTGCTTGGGGCAAGCTTCAAAAATATCTGCTCAGTTTCTGCCAGTTTGATTTTTGCTTTATCAGTCCAGCCCAGCTTGGAATATGCTCGAGCAATATTATTACTGATCACGCCCCGCTCTAATTCATCCTGTCCGTTTTTCAGCATTTCCGCAGCTTTCTCAAAATATTCTATCGCGCTCCAGTAGTCCTGCTTCATCTGCTCGATCCTGCCGGCTATTATCAAAGCATTACGTTCGCCTGCCTCATAACGTGACTCACGAGCCAGTTTCAGTGCCAGACTATCACTTGCCCAACTGCCTGCCAGATCAGAATTCATTTCCTGCTTAGCAAGTTCCAGCAGCAGGTCTACCTTCTCTCTACCTGTGGCGGCAGCGATCTTTAATTTCAGCTCAGGAGAATCTGCCTGCAGCGAAAACTGCCAGAATGCCAGAATTCCACATACTATCATGAATATTTTTATGCTTTTCATATTATCGACAGATTTATAACCACCTCTCTTTTCTGTTAAGTTTTTTCTCTAATACTTCTCATTTTACTGTCGAATACTACTATCTTCTTCTAATCCTTATATATCATTAAGGTTTTGAAAAACATTCAGGCAGGAAATAATTTGACACTAAACCTGACCTCGATAAAAGGCGTCTTTCCCCTAAAAAGGAAATTCGGAAAAAAATATATAGTTTCGGAGTTAAAATATGAGTAAAGTAGCGGTGATTGCTATTGGTGGAAATTCCCTGATCAAGCCTGGTCAAAGAGGCTCTGTGGAAGAACAGTTTGAAGCTGTTAGTTCTACCGTAGAAAATATCTATAAAATCATTCAGCTTGGTTATAACGTAGTGATCACGCACGGTAATGGTCCCCAGGTGGGCAATATTCTCATCCAGTCAGAAGCCGGGAAACATCAAGTGCCTGCACTGCCCTTGCATTATTGCGGAGCATTCAGTCAGGGCGGGATGGGTTATATGATCCAGCAGGTGGCACAGAACGTGTTTGCCCGTGAGGATCATCAGCAGGATGTGGCTACAATCGTTACGCAGGTGCTGGTTGACCATGCAGACCCTGCTTTTGAGCATCCCACCAAGCCAATAGGTCCATTTTATGCCAGCCTGGAAGAATTGCAGCATCGTATTGATGAACATGGCTGGGTTGTGGTAGAAGATGCTGGCAGAGGCTTTCGTCGCGTAGTGGCATCGCCAAAACCTTTGGAAATTATCGAACAGACTATTATAAAAACTCTGATCAATGCTGGTGATCTGGTGATTGCCGTGGGTGGCGGCGGTATTCCGGTTATCAGAGAAGAGGGAGCCCTGCAGGGTATCAGTGCCGTTATCGATAAGGACTTTGCTTCTTCATTACTGGCTTCCGAGATCAAGGCTGACCTGTTTATCATTTCTACTGGCGTGGAAAAAGTTGCTATTAATTTTAAATCTGATTCTCCGCAATGGCTGAACTCGCTGACTATGGAGCAGTGCCGGCAATATCTGGATAATGAAGAATTTGCCAAAGGCAGCATGATGCCCAAGATAGAAGCTTCAATGAAGTTCCTCGAAAACGGCGGAAGTGAAGTGATAATCACCTCACCGGAAAACTTGTTTGAGGCTGTTATTGGCAATACGGGAACACATATAACAAAATAAACCTGACTTTCCGAAAATTTTAACATTTCTTGACACTGAAAAGTACAAATGGTAATTTTAATTCAGGAGTTAGGCAAGATATTACTGAATTAGATTTTATATTTTGCCTGTATAGTGATTGCGGAACGGAAATACTGGCAGGAGCAGCAGAGTAGTTTTGGTTTTCTGGCAGGAACTGTTTGTGTTTTGCCTCTGGTCTATCGTTTACTGATTCACTCAGTAGCAGAACCTGTGATTACCTGCCTTCCCGCGATAGAGTGATCACCGTAGATTAGAATTATACCCCCCCCATATTCACAATATTTCGCCTATCAGCTTTGATCAATAATTATACCCCTTCAGCATAAAGAGGAAATCCAGTATCACAACTCAACCCAATCTGACATTTTTATGTTAGATTGGGTTGAGTTGTGATACTGGATACTCACTCGATAGTTATTGGGTATTTTTTTACAGACCTTGCACTGAGAAGAAAAGATGGAATATATTGGGAATAGATATTATTATTATCAATTCTTTAGGAACGCGGATCGGTAATTATAATAATATGAGGAAAATGCTTTACAAAAAAGTTGTAAGAGGGGCTTTTGTAGCATATATTAACTGAGTATAAAACTCGGAGGTAGAATGCGAATAGAAGAAATCAGACTTCAGAATTATAAATGTTATAAAAAGCTGAAAATATCAAGGATACCGGCTATGGCAGTATTTGTAGGAGCAAATGGGACAGGTAAATCAACACTTTTTGATGTCTTTGGATTTTTAAAACACTGCCTGACTTATAATGTGAATAAAGCAGTTCAAAGCAGGGGCGGTTTTCAGGAATTGGTGTCCAGGGAGCATAGGGGTGAAACGATAATAATTGAGATAAAATTTCGGTTAAATATAACAGGTGTAGAGCGATTGGTAACATACTATCTTGAAATAGCAGAAATAGATAAAAGCATAATTGTGAATCGAGAGATATTACGGTATAAACGGGGAGCTCATGGATCGCCTTATCATTTTTTGGATTATAAAGCGGGGAAGGGTTATGCGATAACAAACGAAGAAGATTTTACAAAAGAGAACGAAGAACTTACAAAGGAATATCGCGAACTGGAAGCCAACGATATATTAGCAATCAAAGGATTAGGGCAATTTCAGAAATTTAAGGCGGCAAATGCTTTTCGGAATCTTATTGAGAACTGGCATCTTTCTGATTTTCATATAAACAAAGCTCGTGGGACAAAAGATGCTGTGGGATATGATGAGCACTTATCAGTAAGTGGTGACAATTTACAATTAGTTGCACATAATCTTTTTCTAAATCACAAGGATATTTTCCAGAAAATAATAAAAAAAATGCAGGAGCGGGTTCCGGGTATAAGTTCAATCGAGCCTGAAACAACAGTTGATGGAAGATTGTTACTAAAATTTCAGGATGGATCATTTAAAGACCCCTTCATTGATAAATATGTTTCTGACGGGACTATTAAGATGTTTGCTTATCTGGTAATGTTATTTGATCCTCATCCTCATCCATTATTATGTGTAGAGGAACCGGAAAATCAATTATATCCACATCTATTAACTGAGCTGGCAGAAGAATTCAGGCTATATTCTCGTCATGGTGATCAGGTTTTTGTTTCCACTCATTCGCCAGATTTTTTAAATGCCATGGAGCTTGAAGAAGTATTCTGGCTGGAAAAAAGAGATGGATTTACGGAAATAAAGAGAGCTTCGGATGACGAACAAATTTCTGCTTACATGTTAGATGGTGATAAAATGGGATATTTATGGAAACAGGGTTTTCTGGGTAGAGTTAATCCCAAATGAGTTGTGTAGTTTTCTTTTTGGAGGAAGAATCTGCCAGAGCTTTCCTGGAAAAATTCATTCCAAGATTTTTCCCTCAAAGTTATGAGTATATCTACATAACTTTTGAAGGAAAGCAGGACATGGAAAGACAACTTCCCCGCAAACTAAAATTGTGGCAAAGAAGAGATACATTATTTGTGATTCTGCGTGACCAGGACAGTGGTGATTGCAAAGCCATCAAGGAGAAGCTATCTGAAATTTGTCAGCGAGTTGAAAAACCAGAATGTGTAATTAGGATTGCCTGCCGGGAGTTAGAAAGTTGGTATCTGGGTGACTTGGCGTCTGTTGGTTCTGCTTATGAGATTGATAAATTAGCCCGTCAGCAAAACAAGAAAAAATTCAGAAATCCTGATACCTTAGGCAATCCTGATATTGAACTTAAGAAATTGACCAATGGGCTTTATCAAAAAGTTTCCGGTTCCAGACTATTAGGTTCATTGTTGCGTGTGTCAGGGAATAAATCTCATAGTTTCAATATATTTGTAATTGGAGTAAGGAATTTATGCAGATGATTGATAATTTGACTTGTATGAAAAGCGAAAACCCCTGGCGTGCCAGGGGTTTTTATTTTTTATATTTTAGAATGATAAATTTGAGTTATTTCAGAAGGATGGCTTTGCTGGTAGTGCTCTGGTGGTTGTGAATTAAGCGGATAAAATATATACCTGAAGGGAGGCTTTGGGGTTCCCAGGTGAGTTTATGGTTTCCAGCGGGAAGGATGTCATTGAAGATCAGGTCAATTTTTTCACCTTTGAGGTTATATGCTGCTAAAGTTACGTTTTCAGATTCTGAGAGGGAGAAATCAAGCGTAGTGCTGGGATTGAAGGGGTTTGGATAGACAGATAAGGCAATATTTGCCGGAGGTAAGTCTTCATCGGCAGCAGATGGCACATTAACCTGGATCAGATCTATTTCATTTATCCAATCTGTTTGTTCATCATTATAAGCTACAAGACGGATGGAATAAGTACCCGGTTCTTCAAATATCCACTGGGGGTTTTGTTCCTGACTGAAAGGAATAATATCTCCATTTGAGTACCATTCCCAGGAGGTGGGTTCTCCCAGAGACAGATCAGTGAAATTTACCGTTAGCGGAGCATCTCCTTCCATAATATCAGCCTCAAACATGGCAAGAATTGCCGGATTATCTACATCAGTTTCACAGGGTCCCATATCCAGATTATCACCCAGATAAGAATCTGTGTCAATATAAGTAATGCCCTCATACTCAAAGACCGCCTGGGCAGCATCTATACAGGGAGATTCGGGTTGAAGAAAGAAATGATCATATTCGGGGGCTACGTACATTGGGTCTGCATCAATATTTCCTTCCAGCCAGACGATTTCTGCCACATTGTTTGTCACAATTGCATCTTCGCCACCTTGCAGATCGCTGTAGGCGATAATCAATTCATGTGAGAGGTTATCAGAGGCAAAGAAAATTTCGCAGGGTGTATTACCATAGCAGATGGTATTGAGCACAATCGGGACATCAGTTGGTGCCACATCAGTATAGAAACGCAATGAGCCGGCATTTGTGCCTGAGTTGTTATAAAAAAGACAATTTATCACTTCCAGATGGGTAGATTTATAAGAATAAACCGCACCCACATTACCGCCAGCGGTATTGCCCACGAACTGACATTTGAGAATGTTTGCTGAAGCGTAACTGAGATATACGGCACCGGCATGGACGTTAGCTGTATTTTCATAAAAATTACAGTTTGTGAGATCAACGGTGGAATATGAAACAAACACCGCTCCACCTCTACCTAAAGTACCAGCACCATCAGAATTGTTATTCTGCAGCCGGCAGTTATTCATGGTCATTTCGCTGGCTTCCAGATAGATAGCACCGCCGAACTCTGTTGAGCTATTATTGATGAATTCACAATTTTCTATGGTAGGGTTGGCTTCATTGGTGAAAATTGCTCCCCCGCTGGTTGCCTGATTGTCGGAGAAGCGAAGATTCAGCAGAGTGGGGGAAGTGCCATCACAAAATACAGCGCCACCCTGAGCCGGTGCACCGGCATTAGTGATCGTGAATCCCGTTAATATACTTCCTTCACCTTCACCGTTAATAAAAGAGATCAGAGAGGCATCAGAATAATTGCCACCCAGAATAGTGTGATGGATGTCAGCTTCATTATTGGTGAAAATATAAGTGGAAGCAAGCGTGATAGCCTTGCCATCAAAGTTGATAATCCCGTTATAAGTTCCAGGTTGAACCAGGACAGTGTCACCGTCTGTAGCTGCAATTATTGCCAGTGAGATGTAGTGATAGTTCTGGGGGACATTCAGTATCGTAGCTGAAAGCCCTATAGAAATCAATAAAATAAATAAAACCAGGTATCGCTGCATTATTCCTCCAAATTTGCTTTTAGCTTATACTTGGAATAGCGGTATTTTTGTCAAATACTTAGTGATATGATAAGAAAATGTGGAACACGGATTAGACGGATTGGGCGGATAGTCGCAGATAATGCAATGTAAGATTTTTTAACCACGGACGTCACTGACCACACGGAAAAAAGTAACGTGAAGAACGCAACCAAGCCATCCCGATGTATCGAGAGAACCGTACTCGGAACGAGATATGGAGTGCATAAACCGTGTTAATGTGTCGATCCGTATCCGGTGAGATAGAATTTACAACTTACACCAGAATGCAATGTAAGATTTTTTAACCACGGACGTCACTGACCACACGGAAAAAAGTAACGTGAAGAACGCAACCAGGCCATCCCGATGTATCGGGAGAACCGTACTCGGAACGAGATATGGAGTGCATAAACCGTGTTAATGTGTCGATCCGTATCCGGTGAGATAGAATTTACAACTTACACCAGAATGTAATGTAAGATTAGCTGCGATCAAACACTAACAGGTAGAAATTGTCGAAGTCTTGTCCGGAGTATCGTTCATAACTTCTGACTTGGTTGGGTAAAGTATTTTTGTGTGGTGATGATTTGCTACAAATAAATAACATTTACGATGTAAGCAGGACGAAGCAACACTCTACCCATGTCAGCTAAGTCCTCAAAGTTTGCTCTGTCCACAGGACAACTACTGAAATTATCTGGCAAAATCCATTACAACATCGCGAGGCTAAGAATTAAGCAGGGGGAGTAAGCCAGGAGTTGTAGCGGTTCTAGAGCAGGTGGATATTGCCGTATTCTCCGTCGTAGCCAGGGTTTAGTTTAAGTGATCCGGAGTGGAATCGCTGGAGGAATCCGGTGATATCGGGGTCACATATCAGGTTTTCTGTATCGGTGGGATCATTGAGCAGGATTTGCATTTCGGAGAGACCTTTTGCCAGAGTAAGATCATAGCGGGTAATAACTTTTTTGCTTTTTTCGCCAACGCCGGTGATGCGGCTGATGATTTCGGGCAGGGGCATGATAAATTGCCAGTTTTTAGTGAGATCCGGTGGGATTTCGGAGCGGTCTGCCAGTTGATAGACGCGGTTAAGCACTCCAATAGTTACAGGTTTTCCGCAGATGGGGCAGATACCGGCGTGTTGACTGGTTTCCCGTGGGTGCCAGCATATCTGGCATTTCCTGTGTCCGTCATAGTGATATTTACCGGCTTGAGGATACATATCGATAGTTTGTGTATCACCTGTTTTCATGGCGTTGATAATACTCTGCCAGTTATATTCGGCAGCGAGGAGTGTCGCATTTCTGCCTAATTTACCGGGACTGTGGGCATCTGAGGAGGAGATCAGGGAATATTTATCCAGAACCGAGATAAGCCTGATCATAGGAACATCGGCAGAAAGCCCGGTTTCCAGGGTAGTAATCCTGGGTGTGAGGTCTTCAAAGCATTCTTCTATGGCATCATAGCCGGATTTTGCTCCGAAGAGCGAGAACCAGGGCGTCCAGATATGAGCGGGGACACAAAAGATGCGGTCATCTGTGTTTAAAGCGAGTTCCAGCAGGTCATGAGCACTGAGCCCGCAGATGGGTCTTCCATCAGAGCGGATATTAACCTGTCGTTTTTCCAGATTTGCCTGGAATCTGGCGGCAGTTTGAAAATCCGGCAGGAAAAAGATATTGTGGATTTTACGGGTTTTGCCTTTGTGTTTATAGATAGAGCTGATTTCACCAGTGAGAATAAATCGTACTTCAGAATCCTGGAAAGCATCTTCCACAGGCAGTCGCAGAGCAGGTTTTAACTGGTAAAGCCCCGGCTCGGTTTCCCGCAGTTTTTGTTTAAGTTCTGCCAGCCAGCCCGGGTGAGAGATGTCACCAGAGCCAATAATATTAATACCTTTGCGTCTTGCCCAGAAGTCCAGATGCTCCGGTGAGAGGTTTTTACTGGTAGCCATAGAGAAATGGGAGTGAATATGGAAATCAGCCAGGATATATTTTTTCATAAATTCTCCTATTTTTATACAATCTTTAGGGAATAAATCTTATGTCAAGTTCTCTTTTCGGCAGTATATAGAGTTACAATTACAGAAGAGAAATATTGCTAATGAAACAGTGCTGTCAATAATTTGCTAAAAAACCTGAAAAATAAAAGGGTAAAGTAGAAAAAAAAGGTTGTATTATTCCTGATAAACATTATATTCTTTCTGAAATAGAGATAAAGGATATTCTTAGACATATAAGTGGAACATTAAATGCTTTAGTGGTATTTGAAGGAGATAGTATGGAAAGGAAAGTGTTAACAGTTGTGACAGTGATACTGCTCACTTTTTTTCTGGCAGCGGTAGCCCCGCAAGAAAGCCGGAGAAATGCTGACAAAGCTGCAGCAATCAAAGATTGTTCTGAGCTTTTGAGTGACACTTCTTACTATCTAAATTGTACTGACTGCGGGACTTATAATCTTGATCTGTCCAATAATCAGATAGAGAGATTGCAGTTACGTAAGCTAAATACTTCTTATACTGTGCGTTATTATCAGATGGCAGCATGAGAAAGAGTAATGGCAAAGAATTTACCGGTAACAGCGACCAGCAATGGCGTTTTATTCCGGTTTATTAAATAAAAAATCCCTCCTCATACACCCAAGGACCTGCCTACCTCCCTCAGGCAGGTCCGACTTTTTTATCCCCTGACCCAATATTATACACAAGTAAACGAAGTTGACAGTTTGATATTTTTACAGTGGTGTACATAATAGGGTGAGACGGGAATCGGGAGACGTGAGACGGGAGATGGGAATCGGGAGAAGTGAGACGGGAGACGTTGTTTTATGGTTCGGAGTCTTCCTGCCAGTTTTTATCGGAGATGATCAAAGTTTTTTCAATTTGCCCAAAGAGGTTGCAATAGGCAATAATTTTCAGTTCATCACCGGGATTAAGGTCTCTTAGAAGAAAGTGTGCCCGCTGTTCATTACGAATAGGCTGACTGAAGAATTGCTGGCTGATAATAAGCCTGTCTTCCAGTTCCATGCCTTGTCTGTTCAGATATACTTCCAGACGGTCGATAAAATGAATAGAAGTGGAATTCACTTTGTGGTAAACCGTAATCGCGAGATTACCGCTGATAGCCGAATATTTAATACTCATATCACTGGGATCATGGCAAAACGCCGCTGACGCCAGGAGCAAAATGCTCAGAGAAGCAATAAGCCGTATAATATTTCTATTTAACATTTTTACAATCCACCATTTAATTACGAATATATATCTCAGGGTAGTCTATAGCGTCAAGTAAAAATTATCCTTTAAGCCCGCTGGAGACAAAAGATGCCATAATTTGTTTTTGAGCGATGAGGAACAGCAGAACTAATGGCAGGATACTGAAGGTGGATGCAGCCATCAGGAGGGCAGTTTGCGAACTTGCTTCTGCGGAGAAATAAGAAAGTCCCACCTGCAGGACTCGTAATTGTGGGCTGTCAATCATGACAAGTGGCCACATGAAACTGTTCCATGAGCCGATGAAGGCAAAAATGGAAGCGGTGGCAATAACACCTTTTGAAAGAGGCAGCACAATCCTCCAGAGCGCTCCGAATCTGCTGCAGCCATCAATGGACGCAGCGTCAAAAAGTTCCTGTGGCAGCGATTTAAAATGTTGTCTCAGCAGGAAGATGGTGAAGATATTAGCCAGCCAGGGCACGATCAGGGCGTAATATGTATTCAGCCAGCCCAATTTATGCAAAAGGATATAGGACGGGATAATATATACAGGTTGGGGCACCATCATCATGGAGATAAAGAGGTAAAAAATCAGTTCTTTGCCGGCGAATTTCATTCTGGCGAAGGCGTAGGCAGCCAGGCAGCCGGTGACAATCACGCCAAACACACAGGTGCAGCTAACGATGATAGTATTGAGGAAATATCTGCCAAAGGGGACTTTTTTCCAGGCATTGGCGAAATTAGAGAAGATAAATTTAATGCTTTTCTTATGAGTAACTGCTGAAGCGGGTACTTTAAGATATGAGGAAATAATTATACCTTCTTCGTCAAAGATATTTATCCAGAGACTATCGCCGGGAGCCGGTTTGAGGATTTTACAGCGCAGCAATTCACTTTCTCCAGCCAGTTCGAGATAATCAGATTCTACATAAGGAATAAAGCCGTTATTGCCTTTATTAATTTCCAGTTGAGATTTCACGGAAGTAGAAAGCATCCAGGCAAAAGGCAGGATCATAAATATACCGCAAAGACTGAGGATGATATAGGAGACAATTTTCTTTTCGTGCATGCAAATTCCTTAGTAATGTACTTTTTTTTCCAGTTTTCTCTGGAAAAGGGTAAGTCCGAGAATAATAAAGAAAACCACCAGGGCAATAGCGCTGGCATAGCTGAGGTTCTGGCTTTCACCAAACCCCTGCTCAAAGAGGTAATATACGATCACTTTGGTAGTACCCAGGGGACCGCCAACCGGAGGACCAGTCATCAGGTAGATTTGAGAGAACACCTGAAATGTGGTGATAGTGGTCATCATCAGCACATAAAAAGTAGTAGGAGAAACCAGGGGCAGAGTGATTTTATAAAATCTGGTAAATTTGCTGGCACCATCGATGGATGCAGCTTCATAATAAGTTTCTGGTATATTCTGCAGACCGGCCAGATAGATGATAGTATTATATCCCAGACCTTTCCAGATAGTGAGTATAATGATAGAGAACAGAGCCAGGGAAGGACCTCCAGCCCAGGCGGGAACGCCATCGCCAAACATAAGTTGAAAGATGCCTCTGCTTTCTGCCAGCCAGCCGAGCGGGTCTATGCCAATTAAACCTAAGAGGTAGTTCATAAGTCCGGTCTGCTGGTTAAAGATGATTTTCCAGACAATTGATACAGCTACCATAGAGGTCACGGTGGGTATATAATAAACCGTTCTGAAAAAAGCTCTCAATCTGGTGATGCCATTCAGAAAATTGGCAAAAACCAGTGAAAGGATCAAGCTGAGAGGCACAACAAAGATTACCAGATAAAAAGTATTCAGCATGGATTGCCAGAAACCGGGATCAGAAAGCAATTTGGTATAATTATTAAACCCTATAAAATCACCGGCACCATTAATAGTCCACTCAAAGAAGCTGACTAAAAAGGACAGAACTATAGGCACCAGCCGGAACACTACTACAATCAGCAGTGCCGGGAGTAAATATAAATAGGGACCGAAGTCAATTTTCTTTTTTACCATTCTACCTCACTCACTGGATAAAATCAGAAGAGGCTTCTTAAATGTCAATAAATTTGGCTTTTAATTGCCTAATCCGTTGATTGGAACGCTCAATAAGTGACTGGGGAATTTCACCTGAAAGCACAAGTTGATTAATAATTCCCAGCAATTGACTGATCGTGACCTGATTTGAAGAACGGGTATTACCGAATAGAAGCAGGTCATTACCGGCGAGAATCGCCAGACGCAGAGACTCTGCCAGAGAATAGTACTTTGAGATAGCATTCATTTGCAGATCATCTGTAATCACTATGCCCTGCCAGCCCATTCGGTCGCGTAAAAGGTCTGAGATGATAGCAGAGCTGAGAGAGGCGGGATATAATTTGTCATAATTCCGGTTGATAACATGGCTCACCATGATCATATCGGCGGCATTTTCGCTGATCAGTTTTTGATAAGGTTCCAGTTCAGCAGGATTCCAGCTTGCAGTGACATCAGCAGTGCTGCTGTGAGTATCTGTAGTAGCAGAGCCATGACCGGGAAAGTGCTTCAGACAGTTATAAATCTTGTACCGGTTCATTGTCTGACAGAAGATTCGAGCATGCTCCGTAACAATCTGGGGCAGGTGTGAGAAGCTGCGGTGGAATTTGCCAATTGCCGGAGATGAAAACTCAAGGTCAAGATCGAGTACCGGAGCAAGATTGAGATTAATGCCCTGTTCCGCCAGGTTCCTGGCAATAGTTTCCGCCCAGAGAGATGTTTCTGAAATCCGGTTGATGTTTCCGATAGCCCGGGCACTGGCAATTTCAGGGAAGCCGTTTTGAGGATTAAGGCGTGCTACTTGTCCACCTTCCTGATCCGTGGCGATAAACAGCGGAGTGGAAGAATGATCTTGCAGGTAGCTGATGAGATTATGTAACTGGGTTGGGGAAGATATATTACGGTTATAGAGAACAACACCCCCGGGATTATATTTATTCAGGGACTCCAGAAATGCCGGATTAGAATCCGGTACTGAACCAGAGAAACCCACTATCAGCATTTGAGCGATTTGAGTTTCCAGAGGTGAAAGTTGTCCTATCCTCAGGGATAATATGAGCAAAATTACACTAGATAATATTAATATTAACATGAGCAAATTAGTTAAAGGGTGGGATAGAGAGTAAAGAAAAAAAATCTCATAAACAAGTCATTCTAATTATTAAGGTTATATGTATTTCTGGAGGAACGGTACAACAAGAAACTAATTATTCATTGACAATATAACAGTTACCGGTCTAATATATCTTCAGGAGACTGAGATGATTGGGATAAAAGCGGAGTATTGCACTAAAGAAAATAATTGTTTGGTAATCAGTTTCTGCCCGGCAGGGGCAGTTACGCATGTTCCGGGGGAACTGCCTGAGGTAGATAACCAGAAGTGCACGAATTGTAATAAATGTGTTCAATTCTGTCCGGCATTTTTTGAGATACCGGAATCAGCAGGAGCAGATACACCAGCTAATCTTTAGTCAGAAAAGCTTTTTTCTTTACAGAAATCAATTCTTAGACAATTAGAGACACAATAGTAAGGGAGTGATAATGAAGAAGAAACTTTTTTTAATTGATGGTACTGCTTTGATATATCGGGCATATTATGCCTTTATCCGTAATCCGCTTTATACTACTACAGGGATAAATACAAGCGCTATGTTTGGCACATTCAATATGTTCCTTTCCTTTATCCAGCGCTACAGTCCTGAGTATCTGCTGATCTCATTTGATCAGAAAGAGAAAACTTTCCGGCATGAAATGGATAGCAATTACAAGATAAACCGTCCTCCCGCGCCACCAGAAATGATTGAGCAGTTTGAGCCGATACGCGAATTTTTCCAGTTAGCAGGGGTACAGGAAGTGAGTATATCCGGTTATGAGGCAGATGACGTCCTGGTATCTGCTGCTGAGCGGTTCAAGCATGATTTTGAAGTAGTGATCGTGACAGGTGATAAGGATTTTGCTCAGATAGTAGATGATGATATTGTGCTTTATGATCCCCAGAAAGAGATCGTGATCAATCGTGATAAAGTGATAGAAAAGTATGGAGTAACGCCTGAGCAGTTTATTGATTATCTGGCAATTTGTGGTGATAGTGCTGATAATATTCCAGGGGTGAAGGGGATAGGTCCCAAGGGAGCAGCAAAGCTTTTGCAGGATTACGGAGATCTGGATAATATTTATGAACACCTTGATGAACTGCAGTCAAAGAGTGTGCGTCAGAAACTGATAGATAGCAAAGCTAATGCCTATTTATCGCGTCAACTGGCGACCATAATACGTGATCTTCCGCTGAAAACAGAGCTTAAAGACTTGAAATTCTCCAATTCAGGATTATTTAAAACTCTGGAATTATTAAAGAAATATGAGCTACACAGAATAATCACTAAAATCCAGCCGCCGGAGCAGGACATCTTTAGCCTGCTGGAGGGCGAGGAAACAAAAAGTGCCCCCTTTGCAGCTTTGCTGATTGACGAGATGGACAGTTTTACAGCACTACTTGAGGATATCAAAGCTGTTCCTGCCCTGGCAATAGATACAGAAACCACTTCCAAGGACCCGCTGCTGGCAGAATTGGTGGGCATTTCGCTTTGCTGGGAAGATGATGTGGCATATTATCTGCCCTTAGCTCATCAAATGGCGGCAAATCTTGATGTAGAAGTAGTGCGGGAGAAATTGCAGGCAGTTCTGAAAGGCAAGATTTTGGCAGCACATAATTATAAATACGACTATCTGGTGTTAAAGCAGGCAGGCTGGGAGCTTGATAATCCTGTCTTTGATACTATGATAGCAGATTATCTTCTGCAGCCTACCGAAAGACACAGCCTGGACACCTGCGCTAAAAAATATTTTAATTATACTATGATCCCGATCTCTGACCTGATCGGTAAGGGCAGCAAACAGATAACCTTTGATCTGGTGGATACTGCTACAGCTTGCCGATATTCTGCTGAAGATGCCTGGATGACCTGGAAGCTATATAATAGTCTTCAACAAAATCTCAAGGATTCCGGTTTGGAAAACCTGAATAAAAATCTTGAGATACCTTTGCTTTTCACTTTGGCAAAGATGGAAGAGCAGGGAGTTTATCTTGATCAGAAATTCCTGAAAAAGCTGTCTAATCAGGTGCAGGAGGCTATTGGCAGGATCACTCAGGAAATATATAAGATTTCCGAAATTCAATTTAATCTAAATTCTACGCAGCAACTGGCAAAGATACTTTTTGAAAAACTGGGTATTCCCTCTGTGAAAAAGACAAAATCGGGGTATTCAACGGATCAGAGTGTTCTGGAGAAACTGGCTGCTGATCACGAAATTGCCCGTCTAATCTTAGACTACAGGATGCTTAACAAGCTGCAAAGCACCTATATAAATTCTTTACCAGCTCTGGTAAATGCCCGTACGAACAGGATTCATTCTTCTTTCAATCAAACCATTGCTTCCACTGGCAGGCTTTCTTCCTCAAACCCTAACCTGCAAAATATTCCTATTCGCACCGAACTGGGTAAAGAGGTTCGCAAAGCATTTTGTGCTAAAAAACCAGGCTGGAGTATTGTCTCGGCTGATTATTCACAAATTGAATTACGTGTATTTGCCATACTTACCCGCGATGATACGCTAATTCGCACTTTTCAGGAGGATAAGGATATTCACCGAAAAACGGCAAGTTTGATCTATAAAATTGCGGAAACCGAGGTAACAGCGGATCAGCGACGTTATGCCAAGGTGATCAATTTCGGATTACTGTATGGTATGGGTGCATACCGCATTTCCAATGAGCTCTCCGTTTCCCGCCAGGAAGCCCAGAAATTCATTGATGACTATTTCCTGAATTTCCCTACAGTGCGTCACTTTATTGATGAGCATCTGCAAAAAGCTGCTGCTACAGGTTATGTGGCAACTATTCTGGGACGGAAACTGGCATTACCGGATTTGAACAGCAGTAACAGGCAATTACGGGAAGCAGCTCAACGCATAGCAGTGAATATGCCTGTGCAGGGCAGTGCTGCCGATATTATCAAAATTGCCATGAACAAACTTCATCTGCTGCTTAAGGACAGACCGGAAATCAAAATGCTGATACAGGTACATGATGAACTGGTTTTTGAAATCAGGGATGATCTGCTGGAAGAAGCCCAAAAAATGATTCGTGAAGTTATGGAATCTGCCATACCAGACGAGTTTGCCGGTATTGTTCCATTGAAAGTAGAGATTGGGGTAGGTGCAAACTGGTTTGAAGCCCATTAAGATGTGAGTAGGAAGGTTTGAAGGTTTGAAGGTTGGAAGGTTTGAAGGTTGGAAGGTTTGAAGGTTTGAAGGTTTGAAGGTTGGAGGAGGAGAAGGGGAGAGGGGGAGAAGGGGAGAAGGGGAGAAGGGGAGAAGGGGAGAAGGGGAGAAGATTATTGGTAGGGTAATGAAATAAAATTGCAAAAAATTTGACAGATAATTTGAAAATGTTATGTATGACATGTATCAATAAATGAGTAGGGAGAACATCATTGAAAGTTGAAGTATTAAAACTGTTATTCAACACGGTAAACTTTATTGCCAGTGATCTGCCCAAGCTCAGGGTTTTTTTGCCACGCATTTTACTGATAACTCGGAGTTTCACAAATAGGACAGTTAATCTGGCAATCGGTGATAAGATTTAAAAAAAAGCAGAGATTCAACTTTAAGCAGGTAATATTTATTGGGAAATTTTATTTTAAACTAGGAAGGAGAAAGCTGAGATATGCGATTAAAACTGTATTTAGAGAGTGAAACAGGCATATTTATACCCTATAATTATCAATATCAGTTACAGTCAGCTATTTATGCCATCATCAGTAAATCATCTCTGGAATACAGCAGCATTCTGCATGACAAAGGATTTGATAATACGGGGAAGCAATTAAAATTATTTACTTTTTCCAGATTGCTAATGAATAATTGTAAAAAGACAAGATCGGGATTTATGGATGTAAAGGAAATGGAATTATATTTTTCTACGGAGGTGGAGGAGAGTTTTAAGCATGTAGTTTTAGGCATATTCAGTGATCAGGTTCTGGAATTAAATTTTAGGCAGAGAAATAGAATCAATATCGTCCATGTAGAAACTGCGAAAGAACCGGATTTCAGTAAAGAAATGAAATTCAGTTGTTTATCGCCGATCACAGTATCAAAGACGGGGGAGAGTGGTAAGCATTATTTTGATTATATGATCCCGGAGGAGCGGGAAGAATTTGTGGAGGCGATCAGGAATAATCTGCAGCGGAAGTATCAGCAGATACATGGAGAGGAATTCAGTGGTGACACAGTTTTTGAGTTCAGTTTTGATGCCGGATACATAGTCCGGAAGCAGGGCAGGATCAGTAAATTGATCATTTTCAAAGATGGCTTAAAGATAAAAGCGATGGAATCACCATTTGAGATCAAAGCAGACAAAGAACTGATAAAAATCGGCTATAACTGCGGTTTTGGTGAATTGAACAGTGCCGGATTTGGTATGGTGAAAGAGGTATAAGGAGGAAAGGATTGGAAGCTATTATTGAATGTTATCGGGAAATGTAATTATGTCAAATAACAACATGACCAGAATAATTACTGAGTTTAATAATTCAATACTGTTGAGAGACTTAAAAGCTCTGATAGAAAAAGGCAGAAATCAAGCCAATGTAGCTGTTAATAGTGCTCTTACTCTTACTTACTGGCATATAGGAAAACGAATAAATGAAGAGATTCTCAGTTACAAAAGAGCTGAATATGGAAAGAAAGTTGTTGCTTCTATTGCGGAACAATTAGTTATGCTTTATGGGAAAAGTTTTGAAGTAAGAAACCTTCGTCGAATGATGCAGTTTTCAGAAAAATTTTCTGACTGTGAGATTTTGTCACCACTGGTGTCACAATTGAGTTGGACTCATTTTATTGTGTTACTGCCTTTGAGAAACATCGAAGCAAGGAAATTCTATATTGATAAAATAATAGAGAACCACTGGAGTAAACGGGAACTGCAAAAACAGATAGAACGAAAAGCCTTTGAACGTGCAGAAATTGCAGACAATAAACTTGAATTAAGCGATCATGGCAAATTGAAAGGTAGTTTCAAAGACCCATATTTTCTTGATTTCTTAGGTCTCAATGATGACTACTTAGAAAATGAACTTGAAAAAGCACTTATTAAAGAATTGGAACAGTTTATTCTGGAACTTGGAAACGGTTTTACTTTTGTGGAAAGACAAAAAAGGATGATCATTGATGGTGAGGATTTCTATCTTGATTTACTTTTCTATCATAGAAAGTTGCATAGACTGGTAGCTGTTGAACTCAAGATCAATAGATTTAAAGCCGCGTTTAAGGGACAAATGGAACTATATCTGAACTGGCTGGACAAATACGAAAGGCAGCCAGGAGAAGAGTCTCCCATTGGATTAATTTTATGTACAGAAGCCGGTACTGAACAGGTGGAACTTTTGAATATGCAAAGAGACAATATTATGGTTGCTGAGTTTTGGACGAAACTTCCACCCAAGGAACTAATAGAACAAAAACTGCACAATGCGCTGATTTATGTTAAAAATCGTATATCTGAAAAGAAGATGATCGAAGTATTATAAGAGAAATTATATGTTAGAAAAAAGTAATTGCGTTTTCAAAAAAGCTTGAAGATAATGGAATTTATGATAAGATTTTGGATGATATGCACATAATAATAAACTTTCAGATACGTGCAGACAAAGAACTGATAAAAATCGGCTATACTTGCGGTTTTGGTGAATTGAACAGTGCCGGATTTGGAATGGTGAAAGATATATAAGGAGGAAAATTGGAAAACATATTTCAAAGAACTGGAGACCCATTTATTGATGCAGGAGGAATGGCTCTGGAATATATCTCAGAACAGTTTCCAGAAAAAAGCATTGATGAGTTGATTGAATGGGCAGCAAAAATTTATGTAGAAAAGTGGAGAGCAAAAATTGATGCCATATTTTTAAATTCATCTATCACTCATAATTCCAAACAGGGAGCTGAGAAAGTCACGGCTACAATATCCAAATTTAAAGAAATAAAAAATAGTAGTAATAATGAAGGATATTGCAGATTTTGTGGTAAAGAGGCATTTCTTACAGATGCAGGAAGGGATCAGACTTGTTTAGCGGGATCAAAAGCCTTTGTGAATTTTCATCATTCTCATGAATCTGGAATAATGATATGTCCTGAATGTGCAGAAAAATACTTTTTCTTACCATTCGCTGTCTTGCAGATGGGCAATCTTTGTTTATTGCAAACAATAACTGAAGAAGGAAATGAGTACTGGAAGCACAAAACTGTACAGGAAAATCTGAATAGAATAAGTCGGGGCAGTTCAGAAACGATCTTGAAATCAAAATTCACCAGAGCCAGCAATGCCATATTCCATTTTGCTTCAGAATTGATAACAGCCTGCGATTATAAACTGGAGTCTGAACATATTACCATGTATCACTTTACTAATTTCAGTTCCTCTGTAGATTGTAAAATATCTACAATACCGAATCCTGTTTTCAGGTTCATAAATTTAGTTTTAAAGACATCAGCCAGGGAATGGTATAATTTTATTTACAGAAATTATCATATTGGCGGAGCAAAATGGAATGATGAAACGGACAGGTGGGAGAAAAAGGGAGAACCTGTTGAAGAAGATGAATATCGCAACCATACCAACAGTATTTTTAATTCACTTTTAGAGGGTAAGAGCATATTACCGAGTTTAGTTAGGTATAGCAAGAAACAACTAATAAAAGAAAAAACAATTGATAGCAGGATCGCTATTTATTATGTTCAGGAGGTTAAAGGAATGACAAGTGAACAAATTTCATTGATTAAAAGTGTAGGAGGCAGAATTTTTGAAATTATGCAGCAGGAAAATAATTTCAAGAAGTACATGGTCAAACTGGAAGGAGCAACCAAAGCTTATCAGTTACGGACAGCAATATTGAATATCATCAAAAAGAACTACACGACAGGTAATGAGCGGACGATAGTAACGTTTGACGAATGGGTAAATTATTTATTTCCTGATGGGCAGTACTGGGGAGAAATAAGAGATTTATTATTAGTGTTCCTGTATGAGAAACTTCATTCAGGAAGGATAAAAATCGATATAGATGATGTGGAACAAATAAATGAACCATTAGAAGAAAACGAAGGAATATAGGAGGAAGAATGAAGACAATACAGGGATTTATGTTAATTGAAGTAGATGTAGCGGCATTAAATAATGCCGGAAGTGATCCATCATCAAAATTAGATAATGGAGTAGTAACAAAGAAAATTAGAAAGAATAACAGGGAGTATCCATATGTATCCGGTCAGGCGTGGCGTTATTGGTGGAGGGAAACATTAGTTCATCAGTTCAAATGGGTAATGTCACCAGTTATCCGAGAAAAAAAGATAGCATTTACAGAAGCGGAGCCTATGAAATACCCTGATGATGATATTTTTGGATATATGAGAGCTGGCACAAAAGAAGTTGAAGATCTTAAGACAAAAAAAGTGAAAAAGGAAAATATAACCTTAACCAGGGTATCGCCTTTAAAAAATTCTGCTTTAATTGGAGTTGCGTATAATCCGATAGTACAGAATTGGGCATCAATGACGCGTCAGGATGGAGATGCTGTTCCATTTGGAATTGATGAATATTGTGCTGTAATGAAAGGGATGTTTTCTTTGAATTTAGATATGGTTGGGAGGTTTTCGGAGCAAAACAGAACCGGATATGTCAATATTAATGAAGAGATGCGAAAAAAGTATTTAGAAGAAGGAGCAATTCTTGTAGATGATCCGATTGCCAAAGATAAAAAAGGGAATCCGATAAAACTGGTAGAATTACCTAAAGTACTCCGATTGAAGCGAATTCAAGAAACTTTGTCTGCATTGAAGACATTATCTGGAGGAGCAAAGCAGACTACAAACCTGGCCGATGTAACACCTAAGCTTATTGTCCTGGCTGAGTTTAAAACTGGTAATCATCCCTTTTCACACTTAGCAAAAGAAGAGAAAGGAATACCGGTATTTTCAGTAAATGCTCTTATCGAGGTTATTGAGGATTATCAAGAGCAATTTTCTGGAAAAGTGTTTATCGGAAAAAGAAAGGGATTCATGGATGATTTAGATGATCAGCTTCAGGAATTATCAGAAGCTGGAAGAATCGAATTTGGTCCAGTAAACAAGATAATTGATTCATTTATAGAAACAATTTCTTTGGATTAATAAGATGAAAGTCTATCGCATTAATTTAACGGGATGGACATCCTCTTTTCGGTATCCCAATATGATCAGTGGTTATCAGCCGACATTAGTCGTTCCTCCCTTATCAACGATAATGGGATTGATATCTGCCGCTAAAGGTGATGCATTTCATATAAGCACAGAAAAAATCGGTTATGTTTTTCGTTACAGCTCTAAGAATACAGATTTGGAGACAATCTATCAGAAACCGGCTGATAAGAATAAAGATATAAAATCCAATGTAATAAAGCGAGAATTTCTCCACGATATTGACCTTTATCTATATACAGATTCTCAGGATATTTCTGGTTATTTAAGCCGACCGGTTTTTCAATTGCTATTAGGTAGATCAGGAGATTTGGTATCTGTTAAATCAATAATGGAGCTTGATATTGTAGAAAAAGAAGAGCTTTCCAATGTAAAAGGAACTCTTATACCATTTAAGAGACATCAGGTTGCTGCACCATTGCAGGCATTACCTGTAGATTTTAGTAATGAAATTCCGCGAAAAAATATTGATACTCAACCATATTACATAATAGATTATCAATCCAGAGTAGCTGTTAATGCTAAGGGATTTACTGATACTATAGATAAAAACACGACGTGGGATGTATATTGGCAGGAAATTTGATAGTCTTAGAAAATTGTTAAGAGTACTCATGATATTGGCAAAATCAGATGGGACATCTTTACAAGAGCATGTAGATGACTGCTTAGTAATTGCAGATCAGATCGAAAGGGCGATACCTGAAATCTCAAGTATTGCAGGTATCGCCAATTATTTTCAGATATTGAAAACCGCTATTTTGTTTCATGATATGGGGAAAATCCATCCAGAATTTCAGAAATTATTGAATAAAGCGAAGAATAATTGGGAACAGCAAAGACATGAGATATATTCATTAGCTTTTACTTATAAACTCTGTCTTGAAGATAATCAATTAGAACTGATACAGAGAGCTATATTAGGACATCACAAAACCTATCAGGAGTTATTAGAAAAGTATAAAAACAGCGAACAAATAAAAAATGAGTATTTAACTTTTTGGCAATTTGAAAATATAAGTCATCATCCTGAAGATTATTGGCAAAATCTTAAACTTTTTAACAAAGATTTGCTAATAGAATTCATCAATTTTATTATTAGAAAAATGCAATTATATGGCATTAAAATTCCTATGAAACAAATTCTCTATGAAGATATTCCCCACCCAGTGGAGAGTATGGTTTTGGGTTGGAAAAACGAGAACACAAACATAATGGCGAATAATCAGGAGTTGGTTTTCTGGGGTTCACTGAAGATGTGTGATCATTATGGATCAGCAAAAATCAAAGAAATTCCGGTTTTGGCTAATAATGATTTCGAGTTTATAGATAAAATTTCAGAGCCTTATAAGCATCAGAGAATATCCTGGGAAACTGAATCGAATGTAGTATTAGTGGCACCAACAGGAGCTGGAAAGACTGAAAGTGCTTTGGGCTGGTTGCGAAATCAGCACAAAAGACAAGCAGGCAAAGTATATTACATTTTACCATATACTGCCTCAATTAATGCGATGCATAAGAGGCTGGCATATAGTCTGGAGGGAGTTGATAATCCGCTGAAATCAAAAAAAGCGGGGATTCAGCATGGGAAATTACAGCAGTATGTTTATAGTCTAATAGATGAAGAAGACATTGGAAGTAATTTGCAGGATATTACAGCAATATATCATAAGATGGTACATCCTTTGAAAGTACTGACGCCATTCCAGATACTGAAGTATTTTTTTGGTGTAAAAGGTTATGAGATTGGTTTTGTCAATTTATGCGGTTCATATTTAATATTAGATGAAATCCATGCTTACGATGTACAAACTTTTGCTCAGATCATAATAATGCTGGAGATATTAACGAAAAGATTTAATTGTAAAGTTTTTATTATGACCGCAACTTTGCCATCCTTTATGTACAAAGAAATTGAGAAAGTTATCATGAACCTAAAAACCATACGACCTGAAACAGAGTACTTAGAAAAAATAGAAAGACATAAAGTGGAAATTATGGAAGGTGATATATTTACGGTAATTGATAAGACATGGATGGATAATATTACGGATAAGAGAACAATCATAGTCTGTAATACAGTGATTAGGTCACAGAAATGTTATAAAAAAATCAAGGAATTATTTCCTTATAAGAAAATAAGTTTACTACATAGCCGTTTTACAGGTAAAGATAGGATGGATAGAGAGAAAGATGCTTTGGATCAATCTACCGATATCCTGATCGGAACTCAGGCAATAGAGGTAAGTCTTGATATCGATTATGATTTTATGATAACAGAACCAGCGCCAATTGACGCTTTACTTCAGAGATTCGGCAGGATAAACAGAAAAGGAATGAATGAGAATCCTGCTTCTGTGATAATATGCAGTGAAGGGTCAAAGTATGATAAGAAAATATATCCTGAAATATTCACAAGAAGGACTTTAGAATTATTAGGAAAAATAGATACAATTAAGGAATCTAAATTACAGGACTACATTGATAAAGTATATCCAGAATGGTTGAGTGAGCACGAAAAAGAATATAAAGAAATATTGGAATTATTCAGGTCTTCACTTTCAGCATTACAACCCTATTGTTTTAATCAAGAAAGTGAAGATAGTTTTTATGAAATATTTACTGGAGTTAAAGTATTGCCTGCTGAATTATTTAGGGATTATACTGAATATCTGGAGGCTGGCAATATTATTGAAGCAGAAAGTTTCTTAATCAGTTTATCTCAATCCACATATCTTAGTTTATTACATCATAAGGAAGGCAGTAGAGTAGAAAAAGTGAGAGTTGTCAGGAATAGAAATGATAAATTTCTTATTGAAGATGTACTTGTTGCAAAGTGTAAATATGACAGTAATGTAGGAATACTAACAATGGAATACTGTGATATAGAATTAATTGATAATTTCTGTTAGAAAGAAATTATGTTGCAATCAATAGCTAACCTAATGGAGATTAGGTTAATGGCTGTTAGGTTAGTCAGGTATGAATATTATAGAGAAATTGTTTTAATGCTGTTTAGTTGAGGTCTTTATGTTAAATGAATTAATAATAACAGGAACGCAAATAAATTATTATTTTGTATGCAAAAGAGAGCTTTGGCTTTTTAGTCATCAGATCAATATGGAGCATACTTCGGAATTGGTGGAATTGGGGAAACTTATCCATGAAGGAAGCTATCAGCGGGAGAAGAAGGAAATACAGATAGGTCCGATCAAGATAGATTTTATTGGGAATGACGGAGTGGTGCATGAGGTGAAGAAAACTCCGGCAGTGGAAGAGGCACATATCTGGCAATTGAAATATTATCTATATTACCTGCAATGCCAGAGAATAGAGAATGTACATGGGATGATCAATTATCCAAAATTGAAGCAGACAGTCAGAATTGATCTGGAAAATGGAGATATAGAGCGAATTGAAGAGATTATCAATGCTATAAAAGAGATAATCCAGCGAGAGGAAGTGCCTGGAGTGAAAAACGCCAGGATTTGTCAGAAATGCAGTTATTATGATCTATGCTATATATAGGATGAATTATGGAGCGGAATTTTTATATATTTTCTAATGGCAGGTTGAAGAGGAAGGATAATACCCTTTTTCTGATCAATGAGGAAGGCGAGAAGAAAGTTATTCCCATTGAAACAGTGAGAAATATCTATTTATTTGGAGAAACTGATCTGAATACAAAATTGTTGTGTTTTCTGGATAAACATGATATATTATTGCATGTATTCAATTATTACGGTTATTATAGTGGCAGTTTTGTTCCCCGGGAATCCTTGCTGGCAGGAGAAGTTCTGGTGAAGCAGGTAAAGAAATTTACAGTTCCGAGCAGTGGTTTGGGTTTGGCAAGGGAGACCTTGAAGGCTACTACTGATAATATTTTGAAGAATCTTAAATATTATACTAATCGGGGCAAGGATTTATCGAATCATATCACGCTTATATCTGATCTGGCGGAGGGACTTGACAGGGCAGAATCTATTGATGAGATCATGGGTTATGAAGGAAATCTACGAAAGAATTATTATGAAACCTTTCCGATAATCATTGATCAGGAAATAGAATTCAGTGGCAGAAAGCGAAGACCACCGGATAATATGATCAATACTTTGATCTCCTTTGGAAATTCTGTGTTATATACAACCACACTTTGTGAGATATTTAAAACTCAGTTAAATCCTACGATTTCTTTTCTGCATAAACCCGGCTACCGGAGATATTCGCTGGCTCTTGATATTTCGGAGATATTTAAACCTTTATTAGTTGACCGCATAATTTTTCGGGTACTGAACAGGAATATGATAACGGAAAAGGATTTCGATAAAACCCTTAATTTCTGCTATATGAAAGATAAAGCCAGGAAGGTTTTTATGCGGGAATTTGACAGCCAGCTTGAGCAGACAATTATGCATCGCAAATTGAAAAGGCATATCTCATATCGCTATTTGATTCGGCTGGAATGCTATAAACTGATCAAATTTCTGATCGAAAAACAGGAATATGAAGCTTTCAGGATCTGGTGGTGATCATGCACGTGATAGCTGCTTACGATATTGGAGAAAAAAGAGTTGCCAAAGTTTTGAAGACTTTTAGAAAATACCTCACCTGGATACAGAATTCTGTGTTTATGGGTGATATTACGAAAGCTCAGTTGGAGAAATTGAAAATGGAATTATTTGAAATTATTGATGAGGATTATGATCAGGTGCTTTTCTTTAAGTTAAACTCGGCTAAGATGCTGAAAAGTGAAACTTTAGGAAAAGAATTTAATCCTCTTGATAATTTTATTTGATCGTCGCTGAGGATTTTTACAGGCTCTTTAGATTTGAATAATGTGATAAATGTGACAGCTTTCACTATCAAATAAGCTTATAAAGGGGAATCGTCGCTCAAGGGGAATTTTAGCATGATTATACATCGACGCTGAATATTAATATTTTTTGTTGACATAAATACCCGGTATAAGCTAATTTTTATTCATATAAGTGGAGGCTTTTAATCAGACCTTTAAGGAATTGAAACATAGTAATTAAAGGAGTGTAGGATTTAGGCATTTCTCTTTTAATCAGACCTTTAAGGAATTGAAACGGAAATAAAGATGAATAGAGATAACGGTGAAATTAATCTTTTAATCAGACCTTTAAGGAATTGAAACATAGTAATTAAAGGAGTGTAGGATTTAGGCATTTTCTTTTAATCAGACCTTTAAGGAATTGAAACAGTTTTGGTGGGTGGGTGGGATAATTGAGCGAATGCGCTTTTAATCAGACCTTTAAGGAATTGAAACATTAGTTTATAAGACTGAGTACAGTCTCTCAAGTCTTTTAATCAGACCTTTAAGGAATTGAAACAGTTTTGGTGGGTGGGTGGGATAATTGAGCGAATGCGACTTTTAATCAGACCTTTAAGGAATTGAAACGCCTTTAAAGACAACAGGGACAAGGATGTTATTTTCTTTTAATCAGACCTTTAAGGAATTGAAACATATAAATATAGGGGTAGTCGTCAAACCAGTCTATCTTTTAATCAGACCTTTAAGGAATTGAAACCCCAAAACTCGGGGTGGCAGTGGAACAGTTCCGGCTTTTAATCAGACCTTTAAGGAATTGAAACGCAGTATAAGAGCCGCTTGAGTAAGTGAGGGTAGCCTTTTAATCAGACCTTTAAGGAATTGAAACCGCAATACGTCTGCTGCTCCTGCACCTCCTGCAACTTTTAATCAGACCTTTAAGGAATTGAAACCTGCTTCCCTTTGAGCTGCCAAAAAAGTATGACAGCCTTTTAATCAGACCTTTAAGGAATTGAAACTATAGAGCGTCAGTAGCGTAAGGAGTGGTTGGCCAAGCTTTTAATCAGACCTTTAAGGAATTGAAACTAGTCACAAAGCCATTAAAGCTGAACAGGTTAAACTTTTAATCAGACCTTTAAGGAATTGAAACATATTTTTGGGTGGTAGAACTAACTAAAAGAGGTTCTTTTAATCAGACCTTTAAGGAATTGAAACCTTAAAACTGGGAGGTTTTATGATTGAATTTAATGCTTTTAATCAGACCTTTAAGGAATTGAAACCACATAGACTGGTTTGACGACTACCCCTATATTTACTTTTAATCAGACCTTTAAGGAATTGAAACTCAAATCCTGTAGCTGCCTCCGGCACGATCTCTGCTTTTAATCAGACCTTTAAGGAATTGAAACGCATCTTCGTCTTCATAAACACAGACATGATTATACTTTTAATCAGACCTTTAAGGAATTGAAACAAGACCGAACGCTCTCTGTCAATGCCGGTAATACCTTTTAATCAGACCTTTAAGGAATTGAAACTTCCATCTATAACCAAGCCTGCCTGCATAAATGCTCTTTTAATCAGACCTTTAAGGAATTGAAACCGATTATGCCGTCTCCGGTATTTCATTATAAAACGTCTTTTAATCAGACCTTTAAGGAATTGAAACGCGTGTTAGTGCGCTTCGTCTCAATCTTATAATGCCCTTTTAATCAGACCTTTAAGGAATTGAAACCGCTGTATGGTAATGAAAGCCTGGTTGTAAATAACTTTTAATCAGACCTTTAAGGAATTGAAACTGGACTCGAATATCACTCTGTTATAACACAGGTTCATCTTTTAATCAGACCTTTAAGGAATTGAAACGAAAATCTCTGAACTGATGGGCAGCAGTTAATGACTTTTAATCAGACCTTTAAGGAGTTGAAACTTATGTATGATATAACTACCGATGGGTTAATTAACTTTTAATCAGACCTTTAAGGAATTGAAACTATAAAAAAGGAGGCCTAATGGCTAAGTTAGTCGGCTTTTAATCAGACCTTTAAGGAATTGAAACGAAGATTTTGATAATATTATATTCTCACTATCTTCCTTTTAATCAGACCTTTAAGGAATTGAAACTCAAAATTCTATAATATGGACTTCAAACTTATCTATCTTTTAATCAGACCTTTAAGGAATTGAAACATTTTTCCTCAGTGCTATAGCAATGGAAGAAGAAAGCTTTTAATCAGACCTTTAAGGAATTGAAACTAGCATAATAAAGATTGCTTGTTCCTATAAATGATCTTTTAATCAGACCTTTAAGGAATTGAAACATTGTAACAAAGTATAATAATTCAGTTGACAATCCACTTTTAATCAGACCTTTAAGGAATTGAAACTATCTTGCCTTAATCATATCAAGTGCAGTGTGTCTCTTTTAATCAGACCTTTAAGGAATTGAAACATATCTTCATATCTTGCGATAACTGGATATATATCTCTTTTAATCAGACCTTTAAGGAATTGAAACAAACCATAAGCACTACACATGCCTACAATTCCGTCTTTTAATCAGACCTTTAAGGAATTGAAACAGAAATATTTTATTTGGGTTGCCAGCGCTGCCGGAACTTTTAATCAGACCTTTAAGGAATTGAAACTTCATAACCTATTCAACTCTTATCATGTTTGTAACACTTTTAATCAGACCTTTAAGGAATTGAAACACTTCACCAAGCAGTGTAATGCTGCTTAGTATTGCTTTTAATCAGACCTTTAAGGAATTGAAACTTGCAATTTTCATACCCATAAAGGTGCAGTTTCTACTTTTAATCAGACCTTTAAGGAATTGAAACCTATCACATTAGATGATATCGATGCAGGTGACAAGCTTTTAATCAGACCTTTAAGGAATTGAAACCCAGTTAATGTAGGTTTTACAAGAGGCATAATTTTCCTTTTAATCAGACCTTTAAGGAATTGAAACGCAGCTACTGGTGTGTACTGACCAGCAGTAGCTCCACTTTTAATCAGACCTTTAAGGAATTGAAACGAAGAAATAAAGACGTTAGCTGATACAGATAACCGCCTTTTAATCAGACCTTTAAGGAATTGAAACCCAAGTGCTGTTTGACGATCTTTCAGCACGTTCCACTTTTAATCAGACCTTTAAGGAATTGAAACTAATGTGCGTCAGTGGTGCCAGCTACTAAGGTCCCTTTTAATCAGACCTTTAAGGAATTGAAACATTTTGACATAGCAACACCATAAAAAACAGCAGACTCTTTTAATCAGACCTTTAAGGAATTGAAACGAACCTGGATTCCTTTCCAGGTTGAAAAGACAAAGTCTTTTAATCAGACCTTTAAGGAATTGAAACTCCCTCTTACTGCATTATCCCGGTATTTCTGACGACTTTTAATCAGACCTTTAAGGAATTGAAACAATTTAACCGGCTTCTCGCTCAGCTCCCCAATCTCCCTTTTAATCAGACCTTTAAGGAATTGAAACCCGTTTTGAGGAAACATGGGATTTTCCTGTATTCCTTTTAATCAGACCTTTAAGGAATTGAAACTTGCAAATCCCACGGTCATGTAACTCTGCAGATATCCCTTTTAATCAGACCTTTAAGGAATTGAAACACGAGAAAAAACTTGACACATTTTCCCTGCTTTGCTTTTAATCAGACCTTTAAGGAATTGAAACAAATTCTGCGTATATTTCACTATAGCTAATGTGTCTTTTAATCAGACCTTTAAGGAATTGAAACCTGCTTGTGCCTGATAGTATTCTAATGCCTTCTGGCTTTTAATCAGACCTTTAAGGAATTGAAACTGGGAAGAGTACATGAAATACCCAACAAATAATACTTTTAATCAGACCTTTAAGGAATTGAAACTCTTCAATCTTGTTATAGGTGTCAAACAGATACTTCCTTTTAATCAGACCTTTAAGGAATTGAAACTTCTGTCCTATTCTGTGAATCCTATCCTCTGCCTCTTTTAATCAGACCTTTAAGGAATTGAAACATATAAAATGTTTTAGTATATTTCTGTCCTAACGACCCTTTTAATCAGACCTTTAAGGAATTGAAACGGCATTTCTATTCCAGAGAATTCACAGGCGTCTTGCTTTTAATCAGACCTTTAAGGAATTGAAACGTTTAAAGTCCATGTATACCTTACACGATGTCATCCTTTTAATCAGACCTTTAAGGAATTGAAACAAGGTTTGCCTCGCTAAGGTCTGCCTCGCTAAGGCTTTTAATCAGACCTTTAAGGAATTGAAACAGGAGCGGGAACTGGCTGCTGCCCGTACATTATATAACTTTTAATCAGACCTTTAAGGAATTGAAACAACACCTGGCAAACACTTCCACTCTGTTCATTTCCTTTTAATCAGACCTTTAAGGAATTGAAACGAGTACCGGCAAGCCCGGGCTCGTCGTGGCTCATCTTTTAATCAGACCTTTAAGGAATTGAAACAGTACGGTCTTGCCGGCTCCGGGCTTGCCGGAGTACCTTTTAATCAGACCTTTAAGGAATTGAAACAACGGAAAAACTCTTTAATGTGAGATTTCAACTGAACTTTTAATCAGACCTTTAAGGAATTGAAACGGGGGAATATTGTTCTAAAAAAAAAGACACAAGTGTCTTTTAATCAGACCTTTAAGGAATTGAAACGGAAGATTAAAAGCAGGAAGAGACAAAGCAACATCTTTTAATCAGACCTTTAAGGAATTGAAACCCCACCCACCCGAAGAAGCCGGCAAGCCGAGTAAGGTCTTTTAATCAGACCTTTAAGGAATTGAAACGGAAGATTAAAAGCAGGAAGAGACAAAGCAACATGCTTTTAATCAGACCTTTAAGGAATTGAAACTTCTTTTTACTTTATATTACTTAGTTGTTTAGATCTTTTAATCAGACCTTTAAGGAATTGAAACGAATCCGATATCGCCGTCTCCAAACTGCTCAAATACTTTTAATCAGACCTTTAAGGAATTGAAACTCTTCATCCAGCCCTTTTCAATAAATCCCGCAAATCTTTTAATCAGACCTTTAAGGAATTGAAACAATACTGGTAGTGGCGACTGATGTACCGAACTGGGCTTTTAATCAGACCTTTAAGGAATTGAAACAAATCAGCATTTAGCAGGTTAATCTTGGTCATGTCTTTTAATCAGACCTTTAAGGAATTGAAACCCAGAAGGTACTATAAACGCCAGGAAATCCAGAACCCTTTTAATCAGACCTTTAAGGAATTGAAACTTGAATGTAGGGCTGTCCTTTGCATTCTTGCCAATCTTTTAATCAGACCTTTAAGGAATTGAAACTGATTGCCCACAAGCGCACTTTGGAAGTCTCGCAGCTTTTAATCAGACCTTTAAGGAATTGAAACTAAAATCCCACTATCACCTCTTCTTATGAATTTCTCTTTTAATCAGACCTTTAAGGAATTGAAACTAATATAGCCTATACCATGGGGATATGAACGGAAAGCTTTTAATCAGACCTTTAAGGAATTGAAACTTAATTGCTTATAAAGAGTAAATTAGATACTAAAACTTTTAATCAGACCTTTAAGGAATTGAAACAGGTCTTCTATCCCCTCGATCTTAACATCACCCCCTTTTAATCAGACCTTTAAGGAATTGAAACAGTGATGGATATTGCAGTTAACAGCGGGATATCTATCTTTTAATCAGACCTTTAAGGAATTGAAACGTTTATAGCTTTGGTAATAATGCCGGAAATCCAGCTTTTAATCAGACCTTTAAGGAATTGAAACTCATAAAATTAGATTATGATGAAGACAGCCAGGTATACTTTTAATCAGACCTTTAAGGAATTGAAACAAGAATATTCGGGTCGCAGAGCGTGCTATACAGTGCCCTTTTAATCAGACCTTTAAGGAATTGAAACTAGCTTTTCTCCCAACCCTTATTCATTAATTCCTGCTTTTAATCAGACCTTTAAGGAATTGAAACAAGAACTGTTCCGTGCATTAGAGCACACAGTTGCACTTTTAATCAGACCTTTAAGGAATTGAAACTAATCTGGTTGAATTGCGATATCTCCTGATTTGACTTTTAATCAGACCTTTAAGGAATTGAAACAGGGATTATTATGGTGGTGATGGTCATACAAGCGTCTTTTAATCAGACCTTTAAGGAATTGAAACTTCGCAGATCCTGGAGATGCTACACATGACAGCACTTTTAATCAGACCTTTAAGGAATTGAAACTAAACTGTTTATCACTTATTTTTCTCTCACTCAAACTTTTAATCAGACCTTTAAGGAATTGAAACGATCTCACTCAAGTGAGGGATGGAAATCAATAAGCTTTTAATCAGACCTTTAAGGAATTAAAACCTTTGAACTGCTCTTTCCAAAGTATTATATGCCACTTTTAATCAGACCTTTAAGGAATTGAAACTTGGTCGAGGAGCTGGAACTCCTCGTTCCCAGGGCTTTTAATCAGACCTATAAGGTGTTGGTTAGTGGTTAGTGGGTGATGATTAGTGGTAAAATGTTGTAAATAGTCGTTTAATGTTGTTGGGGATGGTTATTTGTATGGTAATCATTTTTATTATAGAGAGCTGTTTTTTTTAAGTTAAATATAGGGGTAATCTTCAAAAAAACGCCAAAAGAGTAAGATTTTGTTGTAATTAATATTATTGCAGGGAGTTATGACCTTACTCTTTTCTTACTCTCCTTACTTTTTTTTATCTATAATAGCCGGGAAAGTGCGAAAGTGCGAAAATGTGAGGATGAGAAAACACGACAGCATGAAAACACGAAGATAAGAAAGGGTGGCTCTATTTAAGAATATTATTCAAATATCTCTGGTTTGATGCGCTTAATTGAATAAGGAAGATGATTTTGAGTAAGGAATGTAATGTAAGATATTTAACCACGGAACACGCTGAATACACGGAAGAATGTAATGTGTGGCAGGTAAGTCAATCCTGTTTTATTGAGATGAACGGTACTCTGGATAGGAGTTTGGGATAAGATCGACTAACTTTATTTTCTTCTCACTGATTGTAATGTAAGAATTTTAGCCGCGAACAAACCGAACAAACGCGAACTAATGTAATGTGAAGATTGCTTACCACAGAGGCACAGAGGGCGCAGAGGAATTGAATGAAAAGAACGAAGTTGAATCAGGACTTCGTATTTCGAGTAGGAGTT
>JAIPGP010000011.1 GCA_021735645.1 Candidatus Cloacimonadota bacterium | reverse complement strand
TGGTGGTTTCATGCGGCTGGCACCGCACACATTAACACGGTTAATGTACTCCAAAGGCATTGGGTGATTCTGGGTGGCTTTAATGTAAGATTTATTTAACCACGGAAAGCACTGAATCACACTGAAAAATGTAATGTAATGTAAGAATTATTAACCGCGAAAGCCGCGAATGCCGCGAATGCCGCGAAAAAAGATAGATTGACTTCGGATAATAGTTTTGGAGTACATTATCCGTGATAATGTGTCGATCCGTACCCGGTGAGAAAAGGTATCGTTGCGGGGAATTTAATTTTGAGGTAGTTAAATTATTAGAGCTTAGTGGTTTATGGCATGGTGGTGGTTTCATGCGGCTGGCACCGCACACATTAACACGGTTAATGTACTCCAAAGGCATTGGTAATATCTGGCTGGAATATCTTGACGTGGGGGATGGAGTGTGATTATATGTATTACTAATAAGGCATAGATCAGGAGAGCGTATGAAGATTGGCGGGATAATATTTAAATATTTGTTTCTGGTAGTATTGTGTTTGTTTTTCTGGAATGTGATCAATCAGTATGAATATATATTGCATCAGTTAAAGTTTGCTGATTACGTGGATCTGGTAATTTCTGGTGGATTTTTTATTGTATTGTATCTGCTGTTTCTGCACAAGATCATGGATTTCTGGGAGACATTTGCCCATGAACTGACGCACTTGCTGTTTGCCTTGATCACCTTTAATAAAATAGAAGGATTTAGTGCCACAGATAACGGGGGCGCTGTGAGTTACCGGGGCAGGAGCAACTGGCTAACGAGTTTAAGCCCTTATTTTTTTCCGATTTATACAACTTTTTTTGTAGTGCTTTCGCTGGTGATCAATCAAAGGTATCAGGTTTATATCAATCATCTGATCGTGATATCTTATCTGTTTTTTCTGATGACTCTGGTGCAGCAGTTTTCTTACAGTCAAAGTGATATAAGTAAGAGTGGATATGTATTCAGCACGATATTTGTTTTTATAATGAATGTTTTGATATTGCTATTTATTGTGTTTCATTTAGGGGGAAAGCTGCCGGAATTTGGTCATGTAATGCAGTCAGGCTTGAATGTAAAACGGTTAATTTCATTTCTATCTTAACAGTTGGAGAAAGAAATACTTGACTAAGAGAAGGTTATAGAGAAAATTTTATGTTGATAAAATAAAACGGGAACAGGCGGGACAATGGATAAGAAAATGGATAAATATAAGACAGCAGATGGCATGGTATTATTGCGGGTATTGGCAGATGGCAGTAAAGCAGAGATGCGGGTAGAGGCGGAAGCTGATCTGGTGAGTGCAGGTGCCATAACGGAGTTATTAACTCAGGCAGGGATCAAATATGGATTTAAGAATGCCAGGGAGAAAGCTGTAGAAGAGGGAGCAGTCCGTGAGGTGGGGAAATATTTCACAATAGCATTGGCAGATGACAGCTCATTTGAGCCGGAAGTTGAAATTCTGGTGGAGCCCTTGGATTGTTTATTGTCTCAGCGTTTATATTCAATAAATGATTTAGCTCGGGTGCGGTTTATAAATGCGGGAGAGAAGCTGGCAAAAGTGAAGACTGGCAGCGGTTCTGTGCAGAGCAGGAATATCTTTGACCGGAAAATCAGGGATTTGGCAGCAGACAAGAATTTTCTGGATACTTATCTGGGCGAGAATGTAGAATTTGATACCCGCAGAAATCTGATAGTAGCTTCAAATGATGGTTATGCTTTAGTGGAAAATGGCAAAAAGATCAGCATAATAGATAATATATTCCTGCAGCAGGACATAATCGAGACCGGTTTTGAAATAAAGAGCAGTTTGACCCTGGAAGGCAGTGTATTCAGCAGTGATCTGGTAGTAAATGGTAATCTGGTAGTTAGTGGTAAGATAGAAGATTGTAAGGGGAAAGGGGTAGTGGTTGCCGGTAACCTGGTGCTTGATAGCTCCGAGAATTCATTACTGATCTGTAAAGGAAATCTGGAATTCCGAGACCAGTTGCAGAATTGTGAAGTATATTGCAACGGCAATGTGAAAGGTGCGGAGAAAAGTGAGATAATTGGGGGAAATATTCAAAGCGGAATTTCAATAATTTCCGGTAAAATAGGTAATGAAGAGAAAGAAAACACAATCGTGGAAGTGAGTATTGCACCATTTATCAAGGGAATGATGATCCAGCTAAGTCAGGAGCTGCGGAAAAAAGACTGGGATCCATCTGAACCTGAAATGGAAGACCCGCTGGTGAAAGAGCTAAGCCAACTGGAAATCCGGTTTTCGAAAGTAATACCGGATTTTCTGAGTTCTAATCGGGAATTGAACAAGATTACGAGTCGTCAGGGTTTTTATCCAGGAGTAGCCCTGCGAATATTTAATTTATGCTGGGAAATAGATACAGAAACGGGTGAGACAGAGTTTGCCTTATTGCAGGACTAATCATCAGACGATAAAAAAAGAATTATTTTGACAAATAAGAGTCAGCATAAAAAGTCTTTCAGGAAGTCCATGTATAAAATTCTGACTTCCAGGCAAAGCGTCAAAGGAGCGAGATTAAAATGAGCGTAAAAGCAGTATTAGGTTGTATGTATGGCGATGAGGCGAAAGCCAAGATGGTGGATTTTCTGGCAGAAGATGCCGATATCGTAGTAAGATTTCAAGGTGGTAGTAATGCGGGGCATACAATCAGACATCAGGGCAAGAAGTATGTATTGCATCTGATACCTGCAGGCATACTGTATCCTGGGAAGGTATGTGTAATTGGAAGTGGGGTAGTGGTAAATCCTTTGGAACTGTTGGCAGAGATGGGTGATCTGGAGGCTAAGGGAATCGATTTCAGTGGCAGGTTTTTTATCGATCCACGGACAGCAGTGATTTTACGGTGGCATAAGCAGCTTGACCAGATGGGTGAAAAAGAATTAGGCAAAGCCAGAATAGGTACAACCGGTAAGGGTATAGGTCCCGGTTATGCAGACGCAGTATCGCGAGTAGGTATTCGGTTTGCAGATCTGGCACATCCTGAATATCTGGAGCAGAGATTGCATTTACTGGCAAGATTTCACGAAATAGATGAGTCTGAAGTGCGACTGGTAAAGAAAGAATTGCTGGCAGCAGCAGAGAAGCTTAATCAGTATATAGTTCAGGTGCCGTATCTGCTTTCCGAGGCAAGGGGCGAAGGTAAAAATATACTCTTTGAAGGAGCACAGGGAACACTTTTGGACGTTATTTTTGGGACATATCCCTATGTGACATCCTCTCATGTATCTGCGGGAGGAATAGCAGCTGGTAGTGGTATGAATCCTGGCTCAATTGACCAAATCATTGGCGTTTTTAAGAGTTATTATACCAGAGTGGGTGAAGGACCTTTTCCCACAGAATTGAATAATGAAACCGGGGAGATGATCAGACAGCAGGGTAATGAATTTGGCGCTACTACCGGCAGACCGAGACGGTGCGGCTGGTTTGATGCAGTCAGTTCACGTTATTCAGTTATTTTGAATGGCGTAACCTGTGGAGCTTTGACTCTTTTAGATGTATTGAGCGGTTTTGAGGTAGTGAAAATCTGTATCGCCTATAATATCCGGGGAGAACGGGTGACAGAATTTCCGGCTCATATAGAGGATTTCAAGGACTTGGAACCAGAATATATTGAATTACCAGGCTGGTATGATGACATCTCTAAGATACGTGATTATGAAGATTTGCCAGAAGCTGCAAAGCAATACATCAGGACAATTGAGGACTTACTATCAATCAGGATGAAATATATCTCAGTAGGAGCAGAGCGAAATCAGACGATCCTGCGTGATTAGCGAATTAAAATATATCTTGACAGCAGGGGTAGAGGTATGGAATTTGCAACTTCATAGTTTATATGGAATTAGCAGAAAAAGATAAGATAAAAAAGACAGTGAAAAAGGAGATGGCATGAAGAGAACATATCAGCCACATAACAGGAAACGGGTTAATAAGCATGGTTTTAGAGCCAGAATGGCAACGAAGAACGGCAGAAAGATATTATCCCGTCGCCGTGCGAAAGGAAGAACACGTTTAACTGTAAGCGATTAATGCGCTTTATAAGATCGACAAGAGAGTACCATGAGGTGTATGCGGGTCATGAGAAACGTCATGGAGCTCTCTTTCTTTTTCTGAGGCGAAGAGTAAGCGGGGCAGAAGAATGCTCTGTTGGTATTGTAGTAAGTAGGAAAGTGGGAAATGCGGTGCGGCGAAACAAAGTGAAGCGTCGAGTGCGAGCTTATCTAAGAGAGCACTCCGGGCAATTGCCCCTTGGGAAGCTGGTAATCATAGCAAAGTCATCATCAGGGACCTCAAATTGGGCAGACATAGCAGAAGATTTAGGCAGGAATTTAACAGGAATACGAGAATAATGAGACACTTAAATGAGCTGATGATTGGAATAATCCGATTATATCGTCGTTATCTATCTCCGATATTACCGGCCAGCTGCCGGTATGAACCAACGTGCAGCGTGTATTCACAGCAGGCATTTAGGAGATATAGTTTTTTGAAGGCATTATCTTTATCTATCCGCCGAATTTTGCGATGTCATCCATTTCATCCTGGAGGTTACGATCCGCTTCCCTGAACAGGACTAAACTGATCAGGAGAGAATTAATGGACAAGAATACGATATGGGCTTTTATCCTGATACTGGCAGTATTTTGGCTCAGCAGTGAATTATTATGGAAGAAAAATGTAGTAGTCGAGAAGCCAGGAGTTACAGCAGAATCTGGAGTAAAAGAAGCAGTAGCGGGTGTATCCGAAGTCAAACAACCTGTGGCGGAAAGTGCCAGCAGCAGTAGTACACCGGCAGTCGTTATTCCGGAAGAAGACTACGAATCAGATATTGCATTAAATGAATCAATAATTCTGGAGAATCAGAAAATTCGAATCAGTTTTACTAATCAGGGAGCCGGGATCAATTCCATACAGCTCAAGAATTATTATCTTCAGGATAAAGAATCAATTGTGGAGCTGGTCAGGGAAAACGGCAGATTGATGACACTTGATTATGCGGATGTAACCGGTAATCTGCTAAGTGGCGTACCAGTGATTTATAACTGGGAAAAACCAGATCAGTCAAGTGTAATATTTACGGGAACAGGCAGTTTTGGCACAATCCGCAAGACATTTATTCTTGGAGACAGCTATCAGATGGAGATGGATTTAGCAGTAACGAGCAATCAGTCTCAATTCGATTATGTATTCAAGTTTGATGATGGTATAGCAGACACAGAGCGTTATCTGAAGCGTAAAAAGCAGAATTATCAGCTGATTTTTGATTTAGATAACAAGGTAGAGCGTCTTACTTTACAGAAGCTGGGCAAGAATCAGGAGCTTAATGGTAAAATAGACTGGGCTGCAGTACGGTCAAAATTCTTTGTAATAGGAATTATCAAGGATGAATTGAGCAGTTTATATCATGTATTTGCCTATGACAACAACGATTCACCTGCTTTCAGGATGTACGGCAGAAGTACCAGATCAGAGCTTAATTCGCACTATAGTATATATCTGGGCCCGGTCTTAGCTGGTGAGATGAATGCAATGGGTCGTGGTTTTGAATCGGCATATTATGCCGGTAATGGAATATTTTTCGGACAGGGATTCATTAAACCGATCAGTCGGTTTTTCAGTTGGATATTTACGCAGTTTCATCGAGTGATACCCAGTTTTGGACTGTGTTTGATTCTATTTTCAATTCTTATCAAGTTATTGCTCTATCCATTAACGCATAAGAGTTTTGAGAGCAGCACGAAGTTACAGAAAGTGCAGCCCCAGGTGACAGCCTTGCGGGAGAAGTACAAAAGTGATCCTCAGAAAATGAATCAGGAGATGCAAAAGATATATAAGGAACATGGAGTAAGTCCATTGGGTGGATGCCTTCCCATGCTGCTTCAGATGCCAATCTTTTTTGCTTTGTATCCAGTGATCAGATATTCCATAGACTTGCGTCAGGCGGGATTCTTATGGTTAAATGATTTATCTGAGCCAGACCCGTATCTGATATTACCCATTTTGATGGCAGTATTTATGTTTTTACAGCAGTATATGATGCAGCCAAAGAAAGAGGCATTGGCAGAGATGAGTGATCAGCAAAAAGCACAAATGCAGAGCCAGAAGATGATGATGTATATGATGCCGGCGATGATGTTCTTTTTATTTAAGTCATTTCCATCTGGACTGGTGCTATACTGGACGGTCTTTAACGTAATGTCAATGTTCCAGCAGCGAGTAATACGAAGAAAATTTAGTTAATAAGGGAAGAATTTATGAAGACAATCGAGCGAACAGGAAAATCCACGTCAGCGGTCATTAGTGGATTTATGAAAGAATTTAATCTTCAATTAGAAGATTTCAAATTCGAGGTAGTTGATGAAGGGAAGAAGAGTTTATTTGGGCTTTTAACTTCCAAGCCAACAGTAATCAAATTTATCATGTCAGATATTAGTGATTCCATCAGCAGTTACACAAAAGGTATCCTAAATCAGATGTCGATAGATTTTGAGAAAGTGAGAGTGGAAGAAAAGGACAATACTTTTTACGTAGAGATAGAAGGTGTGAAGGAAGCGGGATTCTTGATAGGCAAGGAAGCCAGGATACTGGATGCTATCCAGCATTTGGTGAACCAGATGATCAACAAGCAGGAGCGCAAGTCAATGCACCTGGAAATGGATATTGATGGTTATCGGGAGCGTAAGAACCAGCAATTAGTAGATAAAATGAAAGTGGTAGCAGAAAGAGTCAAGAAGACAGGCAGGAGCTATACATTTGAGCCTATGAATGCAACACGTCGCAAGATAATACATCAGTTTGTGGAAAAAGATACCAAACTTCAGACAATGACAATAGGTAGAGGAGAGTCCAAACGGGTGATAATTTCTCAAGCGGGTAAGAAACTGAATCAGAATGATACCTATAGAAATACCACTCGCCGTCCACCCAGACCTCATAACATTAAGAAAGCCTGATATTGATTGACAATACTGGCAGTTAACTGATAAAAAGAGCCCGATGTGAAAGCATCGGGTATCTTTATCTAATTGAGGAGTGAATTATGAAACGTTCCGATTTAAAGCAGCTAAAGATCAGAATTCCGCTTCCGGTATTTGGCACTGGATGCGGCGTTTTGGGTATGAGTACCAGCAAGGTGACACTTAACCTGGGTAAATGGGCTTCAATTCTGCTAAAAGCACTGGAATACCGGGGCTATGATTCCACTGGAGCAGTTTTTCAGGATGATAATAAGAATATAAAACTGATGAAGGATGTAGGTGCTCCCAGTACATTAGTTAAAACCCTCGGTATTGAAAAAGAAAAAGGTCAGATCTTCTGCGGACAGGTGCGGTGGGCAACTTTTGGAGACGTTAATCAGCGAAACGCTCAGCCTCACTGGGTGAATTGCAAACAGGAATTATATGGTGCACATAACGGCAATATCACCAACTGCGCAGAGTTGAAAAGATTTCTCCTATCGGAAGGTCATAATGTGGAAAGTGATAATGATGGGGAGATGCTGGTTCACACAGTCGAACATTACTTTGATAATGAATTGAACCGTTTCACACTCGATAAGCAGCAGGATGTAGAATTTCGGAGAATATGCCTGCGTAAAGCAATCGTGCTTGCTTCTCAAAGAATGGTTGGCAGTTATGCGGCAGTGATTGTTGATCCTTACACGGAATACAGCTATGCTGTCAAGGCAGGCAGCAGTCTTTATTTCGGCATTGGAACAAAGGATGATAATGGCTTTTGCCTGGCGTCTTCGGATTTGACAGCCGTACTGAAATTCACCAAACAACTGGTGAATATGCGGGAAGGTGAATTTATTGAGTATTATCGGGATCAGTACCAGGTATATGCGTTCAAAGATTTAAGAGTAAAAAGACCAAATCTGCCTGATGAAAAATTCAAGGCAGGAGAACCGATCGAGAAAGCACCAGTTCGATCGCGATTACGGGCAGAAGATACAGAATTGCAGCCCAGGTATAAATATTTTATGGAGCAGGAAATACATGCGGAAGTAGAAACAACCGGGAAACTGGTAAAATTGTTCCAGGGCGGATCAAATACTTCTCATTTTATGCTGGATTTTATTCGTAATGCCCGATTATATGATGAATTAGCAGAACTCAGAATGCTATTGCTGGCGGAAGATTTACCTGAGCAGCAGGAGGCACTATTCTCTGAATACGTTAATTCTTCCAAAGGTGAGGATTTCTATAAAAAAGCTATTGAGCAATATCCTAAGATCTATGCGGAGCTTTTCAAAGAGAAATTTGACCAGAAGTATTTCTTTTCCGGTGATAAAAATGTATTCCTGGAATTGATGGGAAGAGATTTTGATAAACGTAAGCAGTTACTGGCAAAAGCACTGGACTCAATTGCCGAAGAGCTTGACGTACGTGAATTTGATCAGGAAGTAAACAGTTTTCTTCAGCTGGTGGAAAACACAATTAAAAAGAAAGGCAGTATTTATACAATAGCCTGCGGCACTTCTTTTCATGCCACCAGAGTAGCAGGACTATTTTTTAATGATATAGCCCGGCAGGCAATTATTCCAGTATTGCCAGGAGATTACCGCGGGCAGTATTCTCACAGTCTGCGTGATAATGATGTGATTATTGGAGTTTCGCAAAGCGGTGAGACTAAGGACTTGATCGATATTTTTAATGATGTGGAAAAGTCTGGCAGGAAAGTGAAACTTGTGGTGCTGGTGAATAATATCAATTCCACACTGGGACAGGAAAAGAGTGATATTTCTATTCCGATTTTCTGCGGACCGGAGATGGCTGTACCTGCCACAAAGAGCTTTATGAACCAGATAGTGCTGTTTTATTACCTGGCGATCAAGGTTGCTATTATGAAACTGGAAAAGTTCCCTGAAAGTATGAGTGAGATCAAGCTGGAAGACATAGAATTCAGATTAAATAACATTAACCGGATACCCAAACTGATAGAAGACACGATAGCGATTACTCAGGAACAGATCGAATATGTGGCAAGCAAAGTATATCTGGAACCTTCCATGCATATCCTGGCGACCAAAATGACTGGTGTTGCCAAAGAGGGTGCTCTTAAGATCAGAGAAACCGTGCTCAGCCACACGGAAGGTGGAGAAGCTTCTGAATTTAAGCATGGTCCTAATACGATTCTGGGAAAAAATACCGTTTATGGCGTAAAAAATGTGAAAGCTATGATCAAAGATATGTCAAAGAGACTGGATGCTCTATATCAGAAGGCGAAAAAGGAAGATATCAGTCCTGCCGATGTGATGAAAATTAATAATAATCTCGCGTCTTATATCTTTAAGCGGATCAAGCCTTATAATCTGAGTGAAAAAGCAAATAACCTGTTTGATGATTATGATAGAGACAATGATTTTTTTGACAGCCTTTACCGGGATTATCCGCTTATCTATATCACGGGTCCTGATGAACGTGATGTGAATCTGACTATTTCCCAGATAAATACGCATAAGATCAGAGGGGCAGATACCTTCGTGATAGCAGAAGAAAATGATGATCTAATGGAAAACACACGCACTAATCCGCATGATGACGGCTATTATGGCTGGGGTTATATTCCCTTACCCGGAACTGGAGATACTATTATGACTGCTTTTTCTGCCAGTGTAGTATTGCAGATACTGGCATTGAAAATGAGCATCAGGAAAATGGAATATTTGAACCGGCTGGGAATAAAAGATCATGGCGTACATCCTGATGTGCCCAAGAATGTTTCCAAGTCAATAACGGTGGATTAGAAAGTTATGAAATACCGCACCGGAATTGGTTATGATGTGCATAAGCTGCAGGAAAATGAAAGCCTTATCCTGGGTGGTGTGAAAATCCCTTTTGAGAAGGGACTTCTAGGCCATTCTGATGCAGATGTGCTTATTCATGCCGTCATAGATGCTATTTTGGGCGCGCTTGCCTGGGGTGATATTGGTAAATTATTTCCCGACACTGATGCTAAATACCACAATATTGATAGTCGCCTGCTCCTGCAGGAAGTGTATACTCTCATGAAGCAAAAAGGGTATCAGATAAATAACCTGGATGCCACGATCTGTGCTCAGCGTCCCAAACTGCGACCCTATATCGATGAGATGAGACAGCATCTGGCAAGTGATCTGCATACTGAGATAGAAAATATTTCTGTGAAAGCTACTACAGAAGAAAAACTGGGCATCAGCGGCAGTGAAGCCGGCATGACTGCTCAGGCTATTGTGCTTCTGATCAGCGGGGATTAATGCCAAAGCCGGAATTGCTTGTTCCTGCCGGAAGTGTGGAAGCTTTTTATGCTGCTCTGGAAGCAGGTGCAGATGCTGTCTATCTCGGCTTAAGACGCTTTAATGCCCGGGAAAGAGCCAAAAACTTTACGGTTTCGCAAGTAAAAGCTATTCTCTCTGAAGCCTCAGAAAAAGGTGTCAAAGTATATATTACTCTTAATACGCTCATCAAAAACAGCGAAATTCCAGAACTTTTCGATGTCCTGCTCACTTTGGAAAAGATCAAGGTTGATGCCATTATCATTCAGGATCTGGGACTTTATTATCTGGTGGCTAAATATTTCCCGCGACTCAAACTGCATGCCAGTACGCAGATGGGCAATCATAATTCTCTGGGAGCTGCCTATTGCCAGATTCTGGGTATGGAACGCGTCATACTGGCAAGAGAGCTTACTTTTCCCGAACTGCAGGAGATCAAGAAAAAAACCAGTATTGATTTAGAGGTTTTCATTCATGGTGCTCTCTGTTACTCTTTTTCCGGAATGTGCCTTTTTTCCAGCTATCTAGGCGGAATGAGTGCAAACCGCGGGAATTGTCGCCAACCCTGTCGCCGGAAATATAAACTGGCTGATCAGGAAAGCTATTTCTTTAATTTAAAGGACAATCAGCAGGCAGATCAGATCAGGAAATTGACGAAGCTGGGAATTCGCTCCTTGAAGATAGAAGGCAGGATGAAGCCGGCAGATTATGTGTATAATGCTGCTTTGGCATATAGGCAACTGCTGGATGAAAATAGTGATAAAAAGGAAAGTTATCAACTACTGGAGCAGGATCTGGGACGGCAGAAAACGGGTTATTTTCTGGCTGGAAATATCAAAGATGCCATTTCTGAGGTGCCATATACAGGGAAAAAAGCCGGGGAAGTGCTGGCTGTGAAACCACAATTGGCTATACGGGCAGATATTACTCTGAAAGCCGGTGACAGATTAAGGATTTTATCTGATCAGGGTTTTGATAGCAAGGCGTTCAAAATAAAAAAACTAATTGTACAAGGTAATAGAATTATTCTCCCTGATATTAAAGTAGAATGCTCTATTGGTGAACAGGTATTTCTGGTTGGCTTGCAGAATCGCAAATTTCCCGATCGTCTGCAACGTGAAATGAAAGCTGATATATATAAGTTCTCGGTTAAACGCCAGCAGGATATACTCTCAAAACTGGTTTGCGGCAAACCTGCTGCCCGGGAAGAATTGTATTTTAGAATTAATGAGATCAAGTGGCTGCGGAAACTTTATCTTGACAAAATAGATAAACTTATCCTGAATCTTGATCAACAGGAAATGAAAGCCTTTAAGATTGACACTCCCTTTTTGCAGAATATCGTTGATAAGATCATTATTCAATTACCCCGCTTTATTGCCGAAAAGAATCTTGCTTTCTATCAAAATGAGATAAAAAAGTTTTATAATGCCGGAATTAGACAATATATGCTAAGCCATATCAGCCAGAAACTGCTTTTTAGTGAATACTCCAAGCTGCGATTATTCGTCAGCGAAAATGTATATGTGCTCAATGACGCTGCTGCTGCTTTCCTGATAGAAGAACAGATCACTAACTGGGTATATCCCTATGAAAATGATTTCCCAAATCTGATAGCCGGCTCAGTCCACCGCGGTATTGTTCCTTTACTTTTCTATCCGGAACTTTTCTATTCACGCATGCCGGCAGCTATTCCTGAAGATGCCGAGATAAGTGATCTCAGACAGAATTTTCACAAGAAAACCAGAGATGGAATTACTATTATATTACCCGAGCATCCAGTATCTCTGCTGCAATTTCACAAAAGACTTGTTGATAAGGGATTTAGACGTTTCCTGATCGATCTCTCCTGGTATCATCCTTCCACTAATACCTTTAACCGCGCTTATAAGAATTACCTGAATTCCACACCTGAGCAGCCAGCTACTAATTTTAACTTCAAAGCAGGTCTCACTTGATCAGAAATCTTATACCGGTCTGCCTGATACTCTGGGTATTCATTACTCTGAATGCCGTTACTGTGATGGCTCCTGATAATCCCAGCTCAATTCCATTACTGCTAGCAGCAGATCATATTCCCGAACTGGAAATTAAGCTTTTCACTAATCATGCCCAGGCTCATTCGCTGTTTATTGGTGGCAAAATACCTCTGCTGATGACAGGTTATGCTGTAGGCGAAAGCTTTGCGCAAAGAGGTGTACCGATAAAAATGCTGGCTTCCTGGGTTTCGGGCTTAAACTACCTGGTTACTGCTGATTATCGCTGCGAAAGCTTTGCCCAGCTCAAAGGGCAGAAAATTTATTTCCCTTTTCAAGGCAGCCCCATTGAACAACTTTCACTCTGGCTGGCAGAAAAAGAAGGTCTTAATAGTGAAAATGATCTTGAGATCGGCTACCTGCCTTTTGTTTCCATGCTGGAAATGATGCGTCAGGGCAAGGTGAGAAATGCCGTGATGCCCGTCTCATCTGCTTTGCAGATTGTGGATGATGAAAGGTTTTTCTTCTCTTTTAATCTGAATGATAAATGGCGGCAGATAACTCACTCAGATTTCTATCCCCAGGTCTGCCTGTTCTATGATCCCAATGCTGATCTGGATGCTCTATTACCCAAATTACTCACCGAATTAGAGCAAGCCTGCCTTATGATTGAGCAGAATCCCCGGAAAGCTCTGGATTTAACTGCCGGAAGACTAAGTAATTCACCCCAGATCATCAAACGCTCACTGGAGCTGCAAACCTTTGAACTGCTTTCGGGTAAAAAACTGCAAACTGCCATGGAACTGTATTTTGAAAAAAGCGGCATCCCCCACCCTCCTCCAGCTTTTTACCAGACTGATTAAGAAAAACCTGACTGGTTTCATTGTCTTCCTGATTGTCTGGCTGCTGCTCTCTCTCATTTTTCCCGATTATATAGTGCCAAAACCCTGGCAGGTGATCTCCCAAACTGGTAATCTGATTGATAACAGCTTTACGCATCATCTGCAACTGACTTTATTCCGCTTGTTTACTGGATTCTTAATTGCTTTTATCACAGCTTCTGCCTTAGGAATATTAGCCTATGCTCTATCAATTTATGAATACGCAGAAAACGTGCTTTCACTCTTTCAGGTTATTCCCGGTGCAATCCTGGCAATTATTTTTCTGATCATCTTCGGTGTGGGTGACAAAGTTCCTATTGCCATGATCATTGCCATGTCCATTCCCATTATGGCGATCAATACTTCCACAGGGCTGCGGGGCATTATCCGTGAACAGCAGGAAGTGGTATATGTATTTGGCGGCAGTATGCCTCAAGTTATTCGATATGTCTATCTTCCGGCTCTCATCCCTGTATTCCGCAGTAATTTCCTGATCGGCACAGGACTTGCTCTCAAAGTGATTGTACTGGGTGAATACATTGGTTGCGAAGACGGCATAGGATTTCTACTCAATAATGCCCGTACTCTTTTCCAGATGGATAAGGTTTTCTTCTATCTCCTGGTCATCATGGTCATTGCTCTTATCCTTCAGATAGTTATAAACCTGATATTCGTAGAACTCTTCCGCAAATACATTGACTAATTATCTTCATCATCAAAATCTCTATCTGACAGCAACTGATTAACCTTAAACATTTCATCATATTTTTCCAGTGCGTCTTCTGCAGCATCATAATCCCCTTCCTCAATTGCTGTTTCTATTTTACGAAGAAATCCTCGCATCATTTCAAGAATGTCTATAATTTCCTGCTGGTTATTTTCGATGTCCTCTGAGTACCTGGCAATTTCATTCAGCAATTTCACTCGCTGGCTGTAATCACTTTTTATTTGTTCAATATCTTTTTTCCTTTGCTGAATTTTACGAAGTATGTATTTCAGCTCAATTATTGAATCATCCACACTCTTATCAAAAAATGAATCCAGCGACTCCGTTAGATCATCGAACTCTTCATGTAATTCTGCCACTAAAGCAATAAGCCTGGCATCATTGATTCCCATTTCTGTTAAATATTTCTCGGAAATGGTGAGTTCTTCTTTGAAGTATGCATATTTCGACAGTACACTTTGACAATACTTATATCTGTCTTCTAAGGCATTATGGATTTCAATCAGCTCATTTAACTGCTCTTTTGCTTCTATATATTTCTCTTCCGTAAGTAATTTACCAATTGTCTTAATTTTATCATCTGGTTTACCGAGCAAATGTTGCAGTTTTATGTCATTGCTCTCAATTTCCCGGCTTAAAGTGCATAACTCCGCTATCTCGTTCTTCTCTTTCGTAAAAAGCTCGATTACCTTTTCACAGTAGATCCGCTTGTTTTCTTCCAGATCACGAAACGCCTTGGTGATACTGGCAAATGCCTGATCCATCTGTTTCTTTGCCCTGATCATCTTAAGAGTAGATTTAAACTCCTGTGATCTCTCAAAATTTTGCCTTGCCCAATAACAGTCTGTTGCGGAATATATATCTGCCTGTAACAACTGGGCATGATCCGTCAGACTATGGAATTTCTGCCCGCGATAACGTAAATGGATAGCATATATAACCATGATCACGATATACAACCCAATCATGATTACTGCCAGCCAGGGCAGAAAATTAAAGATACTATTGAGCATTTCAGGATCAAACCAGTGTGCAATAATACTATATTTTCCTAAATACAGGAACCAGATCAAGGCAACAATTAATCCGGATAAGCCATAATTGATTTTATACTCGGTATATAAATGGATAAAGATAAGGATGAATATTAATCCGGCACAACCGATCAAAGCCACATGCAGCCAGAATTTCTTCCTTTGTTTCCATTTCCGCATGTCTTCTTCGAATTCCTTCACATTACTCACTCCCAGATGCTTCTCAAAGGCTGTTTCTGTGTTTTTTGCTATTATACTGTCATGGATAAAATTGCGTAATTTACGATTACCATAGCGTAATTGAATATAATTGAAAGTATTCATATATACTTTGTATTCTCGGGTAAGATCCTTGCCGTCATCTCCGGAAAGCCAGATTGCCGTAGCCTCATGAAACCAGGTGCTGAGACTGTCATGATATGTGTAGCCAATCAATGAATTGACAAATGTGTGCGTTAATTCATGCATGATGTGTATTTTGAATTTATGAATTGAATACATCTCATAAGCTGTGTCATAAGTGCCTTCCCACTCTTTTTGTGAAAGAAATTTGCGGGAAAATAAATTGTAGGGAACTACCAGATAACGGCACGGGATAGCAAATGCCATCGTATATTCTTCGGTTTCAAAATCTTCCTTCATGGTCTCAAAATCTCGGATTACCCAGATGAAATAAAGCCCATCAGGTATTTCTAATCCCAATCTCCTCCATCGGGAACTTACTTTCTCGTAACACTTTCTTATTAAATTGATGATGCGCTTCCTGAAATCACTTCCGCTTTTTGGCAGTTTTAAACATAATTTATCGTCTATGATCAAAAATTCTGACCTTTGATCTTCGTTTTTTATGAAACTCTGAAAAAAAGCTGCTGTTGTGATTACTTCTTCTGCTATGTTCATGGTATCTGCTATCACCAGATATAACATATTAAGGTATTGATCAACTGCATAGTCTTTTACTTCTTCCATGGAATACAATTCGGGATTAGTTAAATGTGAAATAATAGAATCAGTATTAACTTCTTCCGTTACCTGAGAAAATACCAGCGATACATAAACAAAAATACATACTATCACAGCATACTTTTTCATGAGGTCCCCTTTTTCTTCAGTGAATAATCCATTTTTAATCCAACAAATTTCTGAATTATTATAATAATCGGTCAAGATATTTAATTCAGAGCAGGTATCTCTCAGAAATTAGAAAGAAATCAGGTTTCAAATTGCCCTGAAAGGGCACAGCTCTAAAGTAGCTGCATCACGAACGAGAAACACCATTCGTCATTGATTTTGTGGGCGTATCATTACCACGGGTTTGCATCCGTGGCTTGTATAGTTTAACTCCATTCGGGGTATAATTAAATTGGATAACGATATTTCTTATAATCCATCCATTCACCAATCACTTCTTTTCCCAATCACGATGTAATTATTTTCAATTTTGCTAAATAGTTGACAAATTATTTCAATATGATTATAATAGTTAATGTATATTTCATAAGGATATGGAGGCATTATGAGAAAGCAAATTATATTATTAATTTTTATGTTTATGACAATAGGTGCGCTGGCAATAACTATAAACATACCGGAAGATTACCCAACTATTCAGTTAGGAATTAATGCCTCTGATGATGGAGACGAGATTATTGCAGCACCTGGCACATATGTGGAGAATATTGATTTCAATGGTAAAGCAGTAATTCTGGGTTCGCTGTTTTATACTACCCAGGATACAAGCTATATTTCGCAAACAATCATTGATGGCAATCAAAATGGCTCTGTAGTCACATTTGAAAATGATGAAGATTCTACTTCTGTATTAACCGGTTTTTCGATTACTAATGGGCAGTCTTATGCTGGCGGTGGGATTAACTGCATTTATTCCAGTCCGAGTTTAGAGAATTTGACTATTATGGATAATTCGGCTGAGTATTATGGTGGTGGAATTCACTGCGATTCTTCCAGTCCGAGGTTAGAAAATGTGACGATTAGGGATAATGTGGCTTATTATGGCAGTGGGATTTATTGCCGGGAAAATTCCAGTCCGAGTTTAGAGAATTTGACTATTATGGATAATTTGGCTGGGATTGAAGGTGGTGGGATTTACTGCCGTTATTCCAGCAGTCCGAGTTTAGAGAATGTGACTATTTCAGATAATTCGGCTAATCGTGGTGGTGGGATTTACTGCCGTTATTTTAGCAATCCAAGTTTAGAGAATGTGACAATTACTGGTAATTCGGCAGAGAGTAGTGGAGGTGGGATTTATTGCCGTGAAAATTCCAGTCCGGGTTTAGCAAATGTGACAATTACTGATAATTCGGCTGATTGTGGTGGTGGGATTTGGTGCCATGAATCCGTTCTGATTTTAGAGAATGTTACAATTACTAATAATTCGGCTGGAGGAGATGGCGGTGGGATTTTCTTCTTTGGCTCCAGTTTGAATTTAGAGGTTGTGAAGATAACGGAAAATTCGGCTGGATCTGAAGGCGGTGGGATTTACTGCGATTATTCCAGTCTGAGTTTAGAAAATGTGACGATTACGGGTAATTCAGCAATTGAACATGGTGGTGGGATGTCTTGCCTTTCTTCCAATTCAGTATTCAGCAGTGAAAATCGCTGTAACATTTATCTGAATAACACAAGCAATCGAGGTTATGGTAGTGATATTTATTCTTATGATTGTATTCATATAAATGTCATAGTTGATACATTCACAGTGGCAAATCCGACAGATTTTCATGCTTTCCCGATTGGAATCTTCACTTTCAATATCTTGCATGGATTACAGGAGCAGGTAAATGCTGATCTTTTTGTTTCACCTGAAGGGCTTAACAGCAACTCAGGCTTAACTATTGATGATCCTTTACAGACAATCCAGTATGACTGTTCCATCATACTTGCTAATGAATCTGATCCTCATACTATATATCTCTCAGAAGGTACTTACAGCCCCTCAATTAATGATGAATTCTTTCCAGTAAACATACCGGATTTTGTTTCATTATGCGGTGAAAGTGAAACAGGAGTAATTCTTGATGCAGAAGGAACAGCAGGAGTTATCAGGCTTTATAATACAGAAAATGTGACAATATCAGATTTAACAATTACTAATGGACATGCTAGACTTGGTGGTGGGATTTACTGCCGGGAGGATTCCAGTCCAAGTTTAGAGAATGTGACAATTACGAGTAATTCGGCTGAGGATAGTGGTGGTGGGCTTTACTGCTGGCATTCCAGTCCGAGTTTAGAGAATGTGATTATTTCGGATAATTCGGCTAATGAAATGGGCGGTGGGATTTACTGCCTGTATTCTTCTGATGTAAGTTTAGAGAATGTAATGATTACGGATAATTCGGCTGAGATTTATGGCGGTGGGATTTACTGCTTTGGTTCCAGTCCGAGTTTAGCGTATGTGACTATTTCGAATAATTCTGCGGGATATTATGGTGGTGGGATTTACAGTGAATATTCCAGCCCAGTATTCAGCGGTGAAAGTCGCTGCAATATTTATTTGAATAATACAAACAATCGAGGTAATGGCAGTGATATTTATTCTGACAGCAATTTATATGTCATAGTTGATACCTTCACGGTGTCAAATCCGACAGATTTTCATGCTACTCCGATTCAAAACTTCACTTTTGATATTTTACAAGGATTTCAGGAGCAGGTAAATGCTGACCTTTTTGTTTCACCTGAAGGGCTTAACAGCAACTCAGGCTTAACTATTGATGATCCTTTACAGACAATTCAGTATGCCTGCTCTATCATATTTGCTAATGAATCTGATCCTCATACTATAAATCTCTTAGAGGGTACTTACAGCCCCTCAATTAATAGTGAATTTTTTCCAGTAAATATACCGGATTTTGTTTCATTATGCGGTGAAAGTGAAACAGGAGTAATTCTTGATGCAGAAGGAACAGCAGGAGTTATCTGGCTTTATAATACAGAAAATGTGACAATATCAGATTTAACAATTACTAATGGACATGCTAGACTTGGTGGTGGGATTAACTGCCGGGAGGATTCCAGTCCAAGTTTAGAGAATGTGACAATTACGAGTAATTCGGCTGAGGATAGTGGCGGTGGGATTTATTGCCGGGGGAATTCCAGTCCAAGTTTGGAGAATGTGACGATTACGGATAATTCGGCTGGGATTGAAGGTGGTGGGCTTTACTGCTGGCATTCCAGTCCGAGTTTAGAGAATGTGATTATTTCGGATAATTCGGCTGATGAAATGGGCGGTGGGATTTTCTGCCGGGAAAATTCCAGTCCGAGTTTAGAGAATGTTACTATTTCGAATAATTCGGCTGATGAATTTGGCGGTGGTATTTACAGTGAATATTCCAGTCCAGTATTCAGCAGTGAAAATCGCTGCAATATTTATTTGAATAACACAAACAATCGAAATATTGGCAGTGATATTTATTCTGACAGCAATTTATATGTCATAGTTGATACCTTCACGGTGTCAAATCCGACAGATTTTCATGCTACTCCGATTCAAAACTTCACTTTTGATATATTACAGGGATTACAGGAACAGATAAATGCTAATCTTTTCGTGTCACCTTCAGGAAATAATTCCAATACAGGTTTAACTTTGGATGATCCTCTACAGACAATCCAGTATGCCTGTTCTGTTATATTGGCTAATAGTCAAAATCATCACACGATTTATCTTGAAGAAGGTACTTACAGTCCTTCGATTAATGCAGAATATTTCCCTATAAATTTACCTGATTATGTATCATTAGCAGGATATTATGAAGATACTGTAATTCTTGATGCGGAAGGAGCAGCGAGAGTGATCAGGTTCCATAATGCGGTAAATGTTGCAATTTCATATTTGACAATTACTAATGGATATGCAATGGGAGAATGGCCAGAATGTAATGGCGGTGGGATTTATTGCTATTCTTCCAGTCCGATTTTAAGGAATGTGACGATTACGGAAAATTCGGCTGTTAGTGGCGGTGGGATTTTCTGTTCTTCTTCCAATCCGAGTTTAGAGAATGTGATGATAACGGATAATTCGGTTGAATGTCGTGGCGGCGGGATTTATTGCTGGGAAAATTCAAGACCGGGTTTGGTGAATGTGACTATATCGGGTAATTCGGCTGATGATGGAGGTGGGATTTTCTGCAACCATTCATCCAATCCGAGTTTTGAAAATGTAATAATTACGAATAATTCGGCTGAGAGTCGTGGTGGTGGGATTTTCGGCCAGAATAGTTCCTGTCTGAATTTAGAGAATGTTACTATATCGAATAATTTGGCTGAATCTGGTGGTGGTATTTACTGCTGTGCTTCCAGTCCGAGTTTAGAGAATGCGACAATTACGAATAATTCGGCTGATTATGGCGGTGGGATTTACTGCTCTTTTTCCAATCCAACCTTAGTAAACAGTATTTTTTGGAATAATTTACCACAGGAAGTTGAATTTTATCATAATTATGACCCACTTACAATAACAATTGCCTATTCTGATATTGAAGGTGGAGAAGAGGGAATAGAGACCAACAATAATGGTACAGTTAACTGGTTAGAAGGTAATATTGATGCTGATCCTTTATTTGTGGATGCAGAGTTAGGGAATTATAATCTGACCGAGGATTCTCCTTGTATTGATGCCGGGACCAGTTATTTTGAGTATGGAGGCGAAGTCTTAGTTGATCTTAGTGATGATGAATATTATGGTTCTGCGCCCGATATGGGAGCTTATGAAAGTCCATATACTTCTAATGAAGTGGATGACCTGGAACCGATGAAAGATTGCCTGACTATATATCCTAATCCTTTCAATCCTGAGACTAATATTCTCTTTGAATTATCGGTTGGCAGTAATGCCCTGCTGGAAATCTATAACATAAAAGGACAGAAAGTAATAACTCTGGTCAATGAGCCTTTTGAGGCTGGCAGTCATCAAGTTACCTGGAATGCGGAGAATTATGGCAGCGGGATATATCTATTGAAATTTATTACTGCTGAAAACAGCGAAACGAAGAAACTTATCCTGCTCAAATAGAGAATCTTATACCGGAGAATAAAAAAAAGAGGATGCTAAAATGTGCGGAATCGTAGGTTATATTGGAACCAGGAACACTACCCCGATTGTAATTGAAGGATTAAAAAGACTGGAATACAGAGGCTATGACAGCGCTGGATTGGCTATAATTGATAACAATAACCAGTTGAGTATATATAAACAGAAAGGGAAAATAATTGAGCTTGAACGTGCCTTGCCTGAACCGGAGAAATGCTTCAGCAATATTGGTATCGGTCATACCCGCTGGGCTACGCACGGTGAGCCTACAGTTGTCAATGCTCATCCCCACACAAGTTATTGTAAAAAAATCGCCTTAGTACATAATGGTATCATCGAAAATTACAAACCGCTGAAAGAAAAATTGATCAGTAGCGGTCACATATTTGTCAGTGAGACAGATTCGGAAGTATTGGCGCAACTGATAGGTTATTTTTATGAAAAGACGGAAGATCTGGTGAGAGCAGTGAAGCAGGCATTGAAATTAGTGCAGGGTACTTATGGTATAGCCGTTATCTGCCAGGACAATCCCAGGCAGATAGTTGCTGCCCGAAAGGGCAGTCCCCTGATCCTGGGCATAGGTGACGATGAGTTTTTTATCACTTCGGATGTTAGTGCCATAATAATTCATACTAAGAGAGTGATATATCTGCATGACGATGAAGTAGTAGATATCAATCCGGCAGGATTTATAATTACGAATCTGGAAAATGAGGTAGTTGAAGCCAAAATATCTAAAATTGACTGGGATATTTCTGCAATAGAAAAGGGGAGTTATAAGCATTTCATGTTGAAAGAGATTTTTGAGCAGCCGGAATCAATCGAAAATGCCTTTCGCGGCAGACTTAATCATAAGCTTTCAACCATCAGACTGGGCGGCTTGAATCTTAGCTCACAAGAATTGAGAAATATAAACAGGATTGTGATAATAGCCTGTGGCACTTCCTGGCATTCTGGACTGGTAGGAAAATATGTGATAGAATCACTCGCCAGAATCCCTGTGGAAGTTGAATATGCCAGTGAATTCCGCTATCGAAACCCCATAGTTCCAACGGGCACTATTGTATTCGTGATCAGCCAGTCCGGTGAAACAGCAGACACTCTGGCAGCTCTGAGAGAAGCTCAGGCAAGAGGTGCTAAAGTGTTGGGAATAACCAATGTGGTGGGAAGCACTATCGCCAGGGAAACAGATGGTGGTGTGTACATTCATGCCGGATCAGAAATTGGAGTAGCTTCTACTAAGGCATTCACCTCTCAGGTTACCGTCCTTATCCAACTGGGTATTTTGCTGGGCAGAATGAACCATCTTTCTCCGGTCTATGGCAAAAAGTTTCTGCAGGAGCTTAAGCAGATCCCGGCAAAGGTCAATGAAATTCTCAAAAGTAATGATTACATTAAAAGCATTGCCGAAACCATGGTAAATTCTACAAATGCCATCTATCTGGGAAGAGGAATTAATTTTCCTGTTGCCCTGGAAGGTGCTTTGAAATTGAAAGAGATTTCTTATATTCATGCCGAAGGCTATCCGGCAGCAGAAATGAAACATGGTCCTATTGCTCTTATTGATGAAAACATGCCTGTGATAGCTATTGCCTTAAAGGATGAGATACATGAAAAGATCATTTCCAATCTGCAGGAAGTGAAAGCCAGGAAAGGCAGAATTATTGTCATTGCCTCCAAAGGTGATGAAGTCATCAAGGATTTCAGCTCAGAAGTGATTTATATCCCGGAAACGATAGATGTTCTCCAACCCCTGCTTTCTGTTATTCCGCTTCAGTTGCTGGCATATCATATTGCCGATTTGAGAGGTCTTGATGTAGATCAACCCCGCAATCTGGCAAAAAGCGTAACGGTAGAATAAAGTATTAATCAAGTTTCGCAGATGCGGGGCATTGTATCCAGATCATCCTGGTCTGGGATTACATTACATTCAAAATTGAAAAACTCAAAATTATTCATTAACCACGGAACACACTGAACACACGAAAAATGTAATGTAAGATATTTGTTAGCAGCGAATAGGCTTCATGGATTACGCCCTATCAAGCCAGTGCGAACAAGACGAACTTTGTTAATGTAATGTGAATATCTAAGATAAGCCAGGACTTGTAACGGTACTCTGGATAAAAGTTGTGAGTGAGATTGATTGGCTGGTAGTGATTTCTTCTCAATTCTCACTTATTTTCTATCTCACTGATCAGAATGTAATGTAAGATTTTTTAGCCGCGAATAGGCTTCATAAATTATGCCCCATCAAGCCAAACCGAACAAGCGCGAACTAATGTAATGTTTTCCAGCGTATCCAGACCTGGTCTGGGTTTATATTTAAACCATATTGTACAGTAGCCTTTTGCAAAGAGTGCTAACTCGGATAAACCGAAACCTATTGAAAGATTATCAACCACGGACTTCACGGACAGCACTGACAATGTAAGACAAGAACGGATTTATTCTGGCATTATTTTCATCAGTGAAGTCAGTGTGGTCAGGGTTGAAAATCTTTTCTGCCAAAAAGTGACAGAATATTAATTGTAAGGTACTGCATCATAGGGGTTTAACAAAAGCAATACCCCGGTTTGCGAACAAACCGGGGTATTTTTTTTCTATTGGAGGGAAAATTATTTCAATAATAACATTTTGCGAGTCTGAAGATAATCATCAGCCTGCATTCTGTAGAAATAAACGCCGGAGGAAACAGAGCGATCAGAATTATCTACTCCTTTCCAGATGATGTCATAATTTCCGGGCTGTCTGAAATCGTTTACAAGAGTTTTCACGAGCTGACCACGGATATTATATACTTCCAGTGTGACAGGTGCAGCAGTGCTGAGCTGGAAGCTGATAGTGGTTTCCGGGTTGAAAGGATTCGGATGACAACCGCTGAGGCTGGTGATCAATGGAATATCATTATCATCTTCACCAGTGAAAGTAACATTGAGCACAATGGGTACATGGACATCTGCATAGATATCTTCGGAGCTGATCACCACATCGCAGAGGTGCATTCCTTCTTCCAGGTCAGTGGCATCAATAGAGATGACCACCGGGTCAGTTTCACTGCTGTTCAAGGCACCATTCTGCAGATTAAGACCTATCCAGGAAAGTGGGTAGGTGAGTTCCAGAGTGCCATAGGCCTCATGAGGTTCATAACCGTAACCATCGCCAAAGATGGAATAACTGAGTTCCATCACGCCAGTGAAGTTTTCACTGATAGAAACATCAATACTAGTGGTAACATGTTCTCCGCCGCGCAGGACGCCATAACCGGATGGAGTAATGCCAAACCAGTTAAGCAGGGCACCATTTCCGGTTGTTCCGTCCCATTCCATCACGCGGTCATTGGCAATAATAAAGTTATGGGCATTGTCCACCGTCACACCATCGGGGAATTGAATGGAAGCACCCTGAATCCATTCATTATCAGCGCTGTTATTATATATGGTGAACATCCAGGTAGTGGTTTCACCTGGTTCAAATATAGTAGTAGAATTCGTGATATAGCATTCTTCGATATTTCTATTAGTAGGATTTTCCGTTCTCACTGAGTAAAGAATAGTACCACCACCAATATTGCTGAGGTTGATAGTTTCTTCCAGCACAGAATATTGATCAGCTTCCAGATTAAGCATAATGGGATTAACGTGTAGAACCGGAGGAGCAGGAGAACCGATCGGCGGGAAAATGATATAATCTACCCAGGCGCAATCATCACCTGAAGAAGTTCCGCCATCTTTTACGAATTCCCATTTGAGAGTGTGACTGCCATAGCGGATATAATAGGCTTCTTCGCTCCAGTCCACATTTCCGCTCCATTCGCCTAATACTTCATCATCGAGTGAGAAGCGTAAGAAATCGAATCCTGCTTCCGAAGAAACTTTCTTGTAGAAACTGAGATTTGCATCGGAAAGGAAATCCACTTCCATTACGAGAGCAGAGCTTTGGTTGTCAGACACATTCCCGCTTTGAGCACTATAATCACCTTCCTGATGGTCAGTATCGATCACCCAGTCAGCATTCCCCTCAAATGTCCAGTCAAAACTGAGAAAATCACCAGATTCAAAGCCTTCGGAAGTGATGCCGATAGAAGTGCGGAAATCCCTGTTTATTGAGTAGTTCCCGGATGCAACCGAATAGTTCAAGGTGATCTGGGTGCCTATGTGCATAGTGCTGTCTGCTGTGAGCGAGAAGATGGCATTCACCGGTTCATCAACGGCAATCTCACCTAAGGGGAAGGAATAGTTATTGACTGTGATATCCATACTTGAACAGAAAATTGTACTGACGGCATCGGGACTTAATGAATGACCACGGTTCTCAGTAGTGATAATAAAATCTACTGTTTCACCGGCATCAAAGATACCGTCACCATTGCCATTCTCTATATCATTGATCAGGTAGCCGGAAGCATACAGCAGAGGAGCATTGAAATCCATCGCGAAATATGAAGTCCAGATTTCAGCGTTTTCATCAGTGACTTCCAGAGTGAAGAGCACGCGATGCTGGTCAGGTATGTCATCAGCTATTGCCAGTTCAAAGGCATCCTGCATAGTCCAGAGTGTGTCACCCGGTACAAGTCCTACCTGGGCTTCCGGTTCCGTGAGCGTGATATATTCATCATCACAGGATATAGTGGCAACTACGTCGATTCCTTCATCATTTCCAATGTTTTCAAAAGTGAGATCAAGCAGAACCGATTCATTGTAATCTGCCTGTCCATTATTATTTCCGGCAGCATCATCCACTTCCACGGAGTTATAAACTATATAAGCACCGTCTGGAGGTATGATCAGCACTGAAGTCTCATAACGGTAATATTCCTGTTTGGTGATTACTATATCCATAACGTTCATCGGCATTTGAGGTTCCACTATAATTGTCTGAGGTTCACCGGTAGCTTCGGCGGTAGCCAGAATCTCTCCGTCAATACTAAGACAGATATAAGCTCCTTCATCAGCAGAAACAGTATAGAAAGTTGCACCTGATACCAGCACAGGATCGTGCATAACAGTCAAATCCTGCGGCACTTCGGAATAAAGACGGGTGAATGCATCACCATGATGATGAAATAAATTATAGGTAACTTCCTTATTCTCCGTGTTATAGGGCCAGTCACTCTGCTGCAGGAATATCTTGCCATAGCCATTGGCAAAACAGGGCAGCAGGTTTGGCTCGCCTGCTTCACCATAATCAGGCATGAAATCTGGCCACATATAGTCATACATTCCCCAGGTATAAGCATCATTAACAAATGAGTATGATACTTCCGAGGCAGCTATCAAGCCCAAAGCTCCCTGGGCATGACGATGAAATGCTTCTGCGAAGCATTCATTATTCCAGTTATATTTTCCTGTGAGGCAATTGATGGAAAATACAAATGTGAGGTCTTCATTTTCCAGAGCATTCAGATTACTATTGTAATACGCTGGTTCGCCCCAGCCGTCTTCTCCACCATGGTCACGATGCTGGATCATGAAGCAGCCATCATTGATGTCCTGATTCACGCGTGTTGCATTTGCGCCCCAGTCAGTGATCACATTTGGAGTTGCTGGGATATAGCCCAGACCATTCGGGCCAAAGTAATTTACTACAGTAGCCGTATTAGTAGCTGTTGACCAGACTGTACCGGGAGTTCCGGCATATATAGCATATTCGCGGATAGGCTCTTTACCCAGTTCATTTGCCCAGAAACCATAAACAGCTTCCGAGCAGAGAATGAACCAGCGTTCTGTTTGCCAGCCGCCAGCCGAAACCGGATGATTATAAAAATCAGGGTTCGTGGGCGGGTCAGTTTCATAATCCAGTGCTTTCATGATCATGGTCTCCAGTTCGTCTGGGTCTCTGGCTGTGATCCGGGCGTGAGCCATATCTGGCATGTCATTATAGTTCACATCTGCATAAATGAGATCAGACACACAGTAGTTATCCCAGATAGGAGCAACGATTGTATTGCCGGTGGAGCCGTAATCGCCCAGCAGCAGGAAAGCAACCGGAGGAATATCCCAGTCGTTATACGCATCATCTATATAGCTCTGGATTTGAGTGTAACTATTGGCACCAATATCAGAAATGGTAACTACCCCGCTGCGGATTCCCTGTTTATTACGGAAAGCAGCGATAGTATCTGCCCAGGCGATAAAATCTTCATCATCAGGACAGATGATCAGATATTCATAGTCTAGCGTGCGGTTTTGGGTATGATGATTGAAATCCACTTCTGCCAGGCTGTTATGATTGATGAAAAGTGCCTGATTGATTGGTTCCCACCAGCGGCTGCGCAGTCTGTCTTCACCAAAATGTCCATTTCCGCCTAAGAAGCTGATCTCTATTTTGATGTCGCGAATTACCAGAAGTTCCTTTGTTACTGGATTATAACGGAAGGTATTTACTGCTATCGGCATACAATCCACCCCACGGATCAGATCATTATCTCCAATCACTAGCTGATCGGCTGGATAATAACTATCACTGGCATACACCTCAGTATTAAGCGGGTATTCCAGTCCATCCTCAGTTTCCAGTGGTATCCGGGGAGCGGGAGCTATTTCCAGACCTGTAAACGTTTCTGTCCGATAATCAATTATCTTTACACTTGCTCTGGCGCCTTGAGGCAGGGCGAGATAAGTAGATATATTGGGCACATCCGGTTTACCTTCAGCTCCGGGAAGCAGTTTATCCGAAATCAAAATCTGATCCCAGGTCTTGCCGTCAATTGTAATATCACTAATTTCAAAGTCTTTCATGGAATAGCTAAGTTCAATACCGGTCGGACTTTCAGCCGTGATATTCAAGCCTTCTTCATAATACAGATCATCAAATTGAATCTGCTTGCCCTGAAGGCTGAATAGCAGACATACAAAAACCAATAAACAAATTTTACGCATCTATCCTCCTAAGATAATATTTCTCTTCATAATATTTAGAGCATGATTTGTTCCAGTTGGATTGATATTTGCAGTTTTTTTTGGAGTACATTAACCGTGTTAATGTGTCGATCCGTAAGGTGAGATAAAAATTAGTAAATTTCAAGCTATCAACCACTGATGCTCTGCGAAATGTAATGCAAGATTTTAACCACGAAAGCCACGAAATGACACGAAAAATAAAGAAATGTAATGTGATAAAATTGAATGAAAGTTAACTGCTATTTCAAAATTATGTCCACTACGTCCACTATGTCCACTGCGTTCACAAGAAGAGAATGTAATACAAGATTTATTTAGCCGCGAACAAACGCGAACAAACGCAAACAAAATATGAAATACCTGTCAAGTTAGTGTCTAACTTTCAAACTGGCATTCCCCCAGAATTAAAACAATTTCTGCAGCTAAGTCATACGTGCACCGCTGGGTATTTCCAGGTCCATCCTTCGCTTACGCTGCACAAGGCTACGGCACGGTCTACGAGGGGCGCAGATGACGACCATTATCAGCAGATTCCAGCATAATGTATTTCTCAGGTTGAAATTTTGAATAGATTAGTTGATTGGTCGTAGTTCTCGCCTCACTTTAGGAGTACCGCCAGCGGTGCAAGTCCTACTTAACTGGTCAATTATCATTAAAACTCCTGCTATGAAAACAAAAAAACAGGGGGATGCCAGAGTGTCTAACTTTCAAACTCTCCAACTTTCTAACCTTCAATTCTATTCAGCCACTAACAAACCGAACTGAAAGTAATTATCTTAACCACAATTATCATGATCTTTGATTTCCTGGATTCCTAAAATAATACAATCCGGTGAGTCTTTTCACTGATTTTTGATAAAAAATGACTTATAAACTGTTTTTCATAACCATAATCACATATTATATAGCTTTTTACGACACTCAAATAAAATGTGACCATATTGTGACCGGCTATTTATCTAATTAGTATCGCTTTAATCTGTGTCGGCCACGTTTTTCGCTATTTTCACAAATACATACCCAATATTTTTAATTTCCCCAAACGTAGATCAATCATCTTGATTGATCATTTTTTTTGAAGCCCGTCACTCAACCTGATGATACATAAATATCTAAGTACACCTCCCCCAAAAGATCATTTTCAATTCAAGCCTTGTTATTTCCAATGGTACAATATTCAATGAATAGTTACATTTCTGCTTTCAATTTTCCACACTTAGACAAGTCGGGAACATCAGTAATTAATTACCCAGGTTGCTTCTTGCCTATATGTTGCACGGATGGGGAGATATGGGCTGAGTGAGGAGGAGCTTTCTGTGAGGATATTTTTATAGGTCATATAGGACTTATAGGACCTATAGGAAGTCTTTGATGGAGGATCAGGGTTGGAACTTAAAAATCTTTGAGATAATTACTGAGATAATCCAGGATTGTCTGACTATATTTCTGATTAAGGTTATTATTATAGGAAATGGCTGTCTGCTCGGCATTATGCCTGTTGCCACGATAATATCTTTCACAAAAGGTTAAATGTCCGATCAAGGCGTCATTAATTCGGCGTTCAGATAGTGAATCAAAAAAAAGGTAAAAATTCAGGGAGTTAATGATAAGGGCATTAAATCCGTCATGATAGTTACCCGCATAAATCTGCCCGGAACCCGGTAAAAAAGTAGAAAACCACTTTGCCAGCCGGGGCGATTTATATTTAAGCTCAGAAGTTTGAGCAAAAAAGGAGTCGATTTTGATTTGCATTTCTGGTGAACTGCCCAGATAATCAGTTAATGCCTGCTGAGATTTCTCCCATTCGGCGGTATAGAGGAAACAGAGAGCGAGAAAGAAATCAGCCGTATTCCGTATTTCTTCATAGCGGGAGAAAGTATTAATGCGGAGCAGCTCGAATTCTGCCAGGTTATACTTCTGCTGCGCCAGGTAAATAACTGCTTTGGCGATTTTTCTGCTGTCTTTTAGACTATCACTCTCAGATATGGCAATTGCTCTATCAAGGTAATCAATTGCTTCCTGCCATTTTTCCTGATTCCGATATGCTATTCCTATGGCATATAAGATATCATCTCTATTATCAGCTTCAGGATTCAGGAATAGATATCTTTTATATTCAGTGACAGCAAATTCATAATTGCCATTATCAGCAAAGCTTTCAGCAATTGCCAGGCATTCATCATTTGCTTGCAGAATTGCAGAAATGCTGAGCAGGAACAGAGCAGAGATGATAATAGTTTTGCAATTTTGAGATAGTTTTATCACTCTATTGTCCAGATTAAATCTATGTTGACTTGATCTAATATTTTTTCATCTAATTTGTTATTATACAATTTTACGGATACCACCGAGCCATAGATATTGCCAAGATAAAATACAGTGCCCAGACCCCCATATATCCACCCTTTTAATGACTGCTCTCCATCATCGGAAAAACCTTCATAAGCCTGCCAGGCTGAAAGGGTTATGGTAATAAACGAATATAACCCGTCCGAAATTCTGCCACTGTAAAATTTACCTGTCCCGGGAATTATTGCCGATAAGCATCCGGCAATAGCCGGCTTTTTATACTTCAATTGCGAACCTGAGAGCGATAAAGTATTGAGCTGCTGGATCTTTGGTCTCTCAGGTGAGGCTAATGATGAAAAGATATTACCGGCATTTTTCCAGTCTTTTTGATAAAGCAGATTTACGCCTTGCAGCAATTCAGCTTTTTGCCGGTTCTTTGGCGAGCTAAATTGCTGGCTATGGTTCAAAAGATATTGATTTGACTGCTGGTATTTGTGGGTAAAGTAGAATACATGGGCAATTTGATAATGAGAGGCAGTGATAAGCTCAGGCTGTTGAGATTCCTGTATGATTTTATTAAAATACCTGACAGCTTTATCCGGCTGGTGTGAAAGCTCATAACAAAGTGCAATTTTATATAGAATTGCTGCGTCAGTATTTTCTTTAAGGTAAAGATAGCGTTCATATTCACCGGCAGCACGTAAATAATCTCCTTCCTGGAAGAGATGTTCGGCAAAGGAATGGATATTCTGAGGAGTGTAATAGCCACTTTCAGAACATAAATTATTAATAAAGCAGAATATTGATATTACTAAAAGAACTCTAATTTTCATGTTTTATGTGCCCCATATAGTATTGGTCCACCGGATCATCCAGTTTGCCGGCAGCAGATGAATAGGGATAGTAGTCAGCGGAGAATCCGTGACAACGCAGGAATCTGTCAGAAGTCATCAATACCCCATAAAAAAAGCCATATTTCCGGATTGAATAATAACCAAATCTGGAACAGCTTGGAGTGAAGGTGCATACACTATTCTGCTGGGAAGATATATAATTCTGATAAGTCCGGATCATAAACAGAATAGTGAGTTTCAATTCTGAGCTCTGGTTGAAATCATATGATAAGTCCTCAGAAATGGCTGCTTTGAAAGCGGGATTGTGTTCTCTGATAAAACTTAGATCGGAGGCAAGCTGGTTTGAATAAACCAAACTGCTGCTAAAAAAGATGATCAGAATCAGACTAGCAAGTTTCAAGTTTGGCATTTACCAGTCAATTTCATTAACCTCAATATTATCTGGAAGAGTAAATAACTCAATCTCTTCGGGCAGTTTTCCATTGAAGATTGGATTTGAATAGGTGATCAATTCAACAGAGACAGACTTTTTCTCATAGACATAAGATTCCACCTGCAAGGGGAAAGTGAAATTATTCACTTCCATATAGTCAGAATAGATTGTCTTGCTGAGTATCTTTCCTTTTTTATTTTGCTGCTCGCTATAGACTATTTTATTATCTTTTAGTTTGAGGATATGCTGTCCAAAAGTTTTTGCCAGAACCTGAGGCGGATTCCAGTATAAGAAAAGAGTATCTTCCACTACTTCATTACGGTCGATAGTGTAACCAAGTTCCGCTAACCCCAGATTCTCATTTATCACACCAATAAATGTCTTAAAAAATGGCAAGGTCACAGGGTTACGGGTATTAAGCTTGATTGCTTTCAGTTCATCAGGATAATAAATCAGCATGGAATTATCTTCCACTATCATCCATTGCAGCAAAGGCTCACTGATCACTATTGTAGTTTTATCTCCATCATAATAAATCTTACCACTTACAGATTCTTCACTACCACCCGTAATGATCTTGCGGTTGATTCCTACCTGAATAGTATCATATTTTTGGCTATACAGACAAAATACTAACAAAATAAATAATCCCAGAAAAAGTACTTTCCTCATAATATCCTATTTATTTACATTATTTTAATATTTAATGATAAAAAAAAATCAGGATATAGCATGCTATATCCTGATAATCTGGTTATTGTTCCATCGTCCCAAAGCCACCGCTGGCAAAATATGCGATTAAATATGCTGCCCAGCCTCCAAAAGCATAACCGGTATTTTTACCGGACGCTGCCTTCTTATATGCCTCAGTATATCCTAAAACATAATCATTCGATTTGCCGATTAACTTCTGTGCGGGTGGATTTGGTTTAATTAATATAGCTCCCAGAACTCCAAAAAGTCCGCAACCACATCCTGCCAGTATCCAGAGCGGATTTCCTTTGGCATCTCGCTTGCCATCTAATTGCCCCTGTGCATAGGTCTGTTCGGCAGACTGTTGATCTTTAGCTTGTTCTTCTAATAGCTGTGCCTTCAAAATAACAGGCATTGAAAATAAAAGCAAAGCTAAAATAAGTGAGACAACTTTACTTCCTGTTAACGAATAACTCATAGTTCCTCCTGATAACATTTTAATCTGGTAAATATATGTATCTAATACATAATTATGTAAAATTGTGTCAAGCATATTCTTCCTTTCTTACTATTATCCCCCCGAAATTAATTTCATTGTAGGTCACCAAAAGTAGCTGGGAAAAACATTCTCATTAACCCCAAAATTCATTTGGGGGCGTTTTGATGTACGAACACGGTGTAGTCACTTCAGTGACTTTCCCTTAAATTAGAGTTAGTTAAGTAGGACTTGCACCGCTGGCGGTACTCCGAAAGTGGGGTGAAAACTACGACCAATCAACTAATCTATTCAAAATTTCAACCTGAGAAATATATTATACTGTAATCTGCTGATAATGGTCGTCATCTGCGACCCTGAAAATACCCAGCGGTGCACGTATGACTTAGCTGCAGAAATTGTTTCAATTTCGGGGGGATGCCAGCATTCTTGCTTTGTAAACTTCTACTAACAGATATATTTGATATTGACAGCAATCTGGCTGATAATAGGGTATGTTTATAACTGGAGGGAATATGAAAATTGAAATAATGCCCGTAGGCGAAGTTGTAGTCAAAGGCGGAAATTATTTTCTAAAGATCAAACCTGAATATGTGGTTGCCATGCAAAAACTGGAAGGATTTAGTCACCTGCAGATATTCTGGTGGTGCCATCATAATGATAACCCCGCAGCCCGAAAGAAAGTTTCCTGCCAAACACCTTATGAAGCTGCCCCTGAGGACATCGGCGTATTTGCCACCCGTTCACCCATGAGACCAAATCCCATTGCCCTCACCGCTGTGAAAGTGCTTGATATAAACCACGAAAAGGGACTGATAAAAGTTTACTACATAGACGCCGAAAATGGCACACCTATCATTGACATAAAACCCTATCACCCCTGCTGTGACCGCATCAAAAACGTTTCTGTACCACAGTGGTGCAGCACCTGGCCCCAATGGTATGAAGATTCTGCCACCTTCGACTGGGATTCTGTATTCAGATTCTAAGCTGTTGGATATTCAGTTTATGAACCTGTGGTACAGCAGGTGTTTCTGAGGAATTCAGACAATCAGAAATGGTGATCTTCTGCGCTAATTCGTCGCTGCTGAGTGATTGAGATTGATATTTGTTTACCTGATTTATCAGGCTTTGCAGATAGGTGAGATCAGAAGTTATCTTGTCAGTTTTTATCAAGGGGAATCCGTGTCCGCTGTAGATGGTGTTTATATCTAAAGTGAGTAGTTTTTGCAGGCTGGCTATCAGGTCATTCGCACTGCCCCAGAAGAAGTAGGGGAGACTGTATCTGCCGGAGCAGGTGTTAAGGATAGTATCACCGGAGATAAGTGTTTTTTCTGCTGGCAGATATATACAGATGCTGTCAGGCGAATGTCCCGGAGTGGAGAGCAGCAAAATGTCATCCAGAAGATACTCATCTTTAAAGGTGATCTCCGGTTTGGTAAGCTTCCTTTGTTCCACGGGTTTATGGCGTTTGGGATTGATCATAGCCTTTTCTCTGACTATTGTATTCCAATAATCTTCCTGATTGATCTGGGTGGTTTGCGGCTGCTTTAGAAAATGGTTTCCCAAACAGTGATCACTGTGAAAGTGTGTATTGATCAGGTATTTAACGGGTTTTCCGTAAGATGCGGCGATATTTGCCAGTTCCTGACTGTCCCTGGGCAGCAGCAGACTGTCGATCGCGATAGTATGATCTTTTTGCAGAATAAGATAGGCATTTACATCCAGAGTTTTTGCTCTGATAATTACAATTCTGCCGGTTTGCGAAACATCTGCGATCATTATAATCAGCGGCAGCAGCTTAAAGCTTCGTGCATAGTGAGCACCCGATAGCCCTGCTGTGAAATATACTCCAGAATTTCCCGGAATTCCTGGGGCTGGCAGTTATCTACCCATGCTTCATCCTCGCCCAGGAAACGATGAAATCCCAGGATCAGCAGACATTCTCCCCGATAACCGGCAAGCTGCATACGACGGATCGGCTCAGCAGAACTGTATTCGGTTTGAACCATGTAATATCCCACTGTAGAGGGATCAACCGGAAAATAATTAATGGTATCCTGACTATTACGAATATCGCTGTAATAATGTTTTAGTATCTCAAATACTGCTTTACTGACCTTGCCGGAGGGCAGAGCAAATCCCTGAGGATCAAAGCCCATTGCTCGCAGGCTGTCCAGATCGAGGCTGATCTCCCTTTCTGCTTCTTCCAGCGGGATTTCACTCAAATTCACGTGATGACTTGTGTGTCCTGCCACTTCCCAGCCAGCGTCTGTCATCTCGTGCAGCTGCTGCCAGGTATAATATGCCCGGAATCCGGGCCGGCAGCTGCACACAATATTGGTGCCATAAAAGCCATATTCCTGCAGCAGTGGAAAGGCAACATCATAAATACTGGAGTGGCAATCATCAAAAGTGAGCACAATCAGAGGTTTTTCCTGCCAGGCCTTCGGTGCATCACAGGCAAACAGCAATAAAGTGATAATTATCAGCAAATATTTAAGCGGCTTCATTTTCTAAAACTCACCTGCATGCCCACTTCATAAAAATCTGCACCATACTGGGGCATATACATCCTTGCCAATCCTCCCGCTTTCAGTCCCGGCCTGATTTCATACCAGTAAACAGTACTGAAGCATTCCATCCGGTTAGCAATTTCCCATTCTTCCTGATTGTACAGGAGGCGAATACTGTGTTTTTGAGCCTGCATGCCGGTAAACACGGTAAACTGTTTTTCCTTCTCCCGGGTTCCCAACCAGCGTCCCTGCATATTTGCTCCGGTTTGCAGCCATTTGCTCCAGAGGATAATTGCTTCAGCAAAACCGGTACTCTGGATTTTTAGGTCTTCACTGTCAGAATGGGAAACCAGATATTGGGCAGAACCGGCAGCGGAAAGCCATAGCCATTTCCAGTGCCTGTATCCTTCATAATTGATAGAAGCCATCCCCTTCAGATAATAATTATCACGAGACATCACCAGTATCTGCAGATCATGTAGATATTCAGCGCTTTCTAATTGCCAGTCCAGCGAACTGCAAAAACTGTTAAATTCATTTCCGCCTATTACAAACTTCCAGTTTGAATTACCTGTCTGTCTGGTCAGAAATGCTCCGCTGGCATTATAGGAAATGATATAGGGCTGCAAATGATATTTCGAGTAGAGAATCTGAGGATAGATACGTGAATATCTGCCAATTCCGGCATTACGCTCATATAGATAACCATATTGCCAGTCCGCGGAATTAAGACAGAATCCGGTTTTTTCCAGCCGGACAGATTTCTCATACTGGTCATTATAAAAGCTTATTGTTAGCCAAAGACTGTCCACTTTACCAAACTGACCTGTTAATCCCGTTTCAAGGTCAAGCAGGTCTTTATAGGTGATTTCCTTTTTACCTTGATCAGGATAGTAATTTCCCCAAAAACTGTAATCCAGAGCATATTGCAGTTGCAGATTCTTTGCTGCCAGTGCAAAATAAAGGCACAGAAATATCAGGATAAGCGGGAATGCTCTATTCATTAGCTTAGAACATGCTCAGTAGATGGTTATGCTGCTTCAGCCATAACTCCGCCTCATCGGTGCGGGGGAATAGCTGACGCAACTCTTTTTTATACTGGGCACCATGATTAAGATGCCGGGTGTGCAAAAGCTCATGAAAGATCAGATAATCAATTACAAATACCGGAGCCATCATCAGCTTCCAGTTCAGAGAGATATTACCCTTGCTGCTGCAGGTGCCCCATCTGCTGCTCTGCCCCCTGATGATCACTTTCTTTATCTCAAATCCCCAGCTCTCGGCATAATGAAATGCCAAAGGTTTCAGGTATTCAGTTGCCTTCTGTTTATAAATCTGTTCACGGAAGTTACCTTCATCAAGCTTTAATCCGGTTATAAGTGTTTTATTTTCGATATTCAGCCGGTAATTATTAAACAAAAAGGAGTTATGTGTTACTGCGAATTCTTCACCAAAATACACAAACACATCCGGCTTGAGCTCTGTCCGCTCTACCTGATCACTCAGACGTACATGATGTTTTAGCACCCAATTATACTTTTTCTCTAAAACCTCGTCTATACGCTCATCAGTTGTAGATAACGGGGCGGATAACAGCAGAATGCCCTTGGCTTTTATCTTCAGATTGATATTTTTAACTGCTTTCCGCCTAATAAACAGTCTCACACCCGCCTGTTTCAACTTCTCCCTGACCATTTAATTTCCTAAAAGACTCTCCCGCAATTTGGGCAGATCAGTGTCTTCATCCAGCCAGATAGAAAATACTGCTTTCCTGAAATCAGGATTTTCTATTGTACCTAATACTACCTCATTTCTGATCACCTGAACTCCTGTCCCCGGCAGATACACAATATCATAAATATCACCTTTCACAGCCGGCTGACTGAATAAAGCATTGAATCTGGAAGTCTCAATGGCGAATTTCTGTAAAGCCCCCGTTTTGGCAAAACCCTCGTTCCAGGCATCGATAAGTTTCTCCTGATCAACCTTTTTGTAAATGAAGTTCATGCGAATGGCAATTGCCCCCTCAGCTGCCAGAATAGCGGTTGATGAACTGCTCTGCTGCGGCAGATAAAGACCGCAGGCATAAACCTTGATCACTACTTTCTTACGCATCCCAGCTCCATTCAGAGTCAAGGCATTCTCGCCAAACTGCAGTTTTTCAGGTAAAAAAGCTCCACCAATTTCTACTGCTGCCAAGGCAGAAATCAGCAAGGCAAACAGGGCTAATAAAATAATTCTTTTCATTTTCGACCTCTTAATTAGATTTTTTAATACAATTTGTCATAAACTGAATGAAAATCATTCCGGCAAGTTTTTTTTATTTTCAGCTCAGTGGCAAGACCAAATTTCCAGTTTTTGCTCAAATTTTTATAGGACCTATAAGACCTATAGGACCTATAAAAATCACCACCCAATCCTCGATAATCCCCGTCCACTAAGTCCACTATGTCCTCTGCGTCCACTATGTCCACCGGGATCGTTGTTGTCTTAATGCCTAAAGTGCTGATTGACAGGTATTTAGTGCTTCGGCGAAGAAAATTCTTGACAGGATTGAGGCTGTTTAGCTATTTAGTTAATTAGCTAAACAGCTAAAGGGCAATGGAGGTGAATGTGGTGATTGACCGGGTGTTTAAAGCGTTTTCGGATTTGAACCGCAGGCAGATAATCAAGCTGCTGCGGCAACGGGCGATGTATCCCAGTGAGTTGGCGGATTTGCTGGGAGTATCCAAGCCGACGGTGAGTGAGCATTTGAAGATACTGCACACTGCCGGTTTGGTGGAGAAGGAGCGGCAGGGTAATAATATTCTCTATTTTTTGAATACAAGTATTTTGGAAGAAGCAGCATATTATATAATAGAAATAATTGATAAGGAGTCAAAATGATTAAGAGATACAAGGTTGCGATCATAATATTTTTGATCACAGTAATTCTGGGACTGGTGATAGGCTTGCCATTGCCCAAAGATGTAGAGATACCCATCCACTGGAATATTGAAGGCAAAGTTGATAACACAGCCAGCAAGACACAGGGACTGTTGATGCTGCCGGGTATAATATTGTTGCTCCTGTTATTTTTCATGTTTTTTCCCCGGATTTCCACGCGATACCGTAAGCAGGAAGAGCGGTTCAAGTCCATTTTACCGGTTTTTGCCAATATCATGGTTCTGATGTTTGGCTGCATGTATCTATTGAGCCTGGTAGTGGCGAGGGAAGCCAGTTTTGACGGCACGGAGCTTTTATGGGTATTACTGGGTATCATGTTCATATTACTTGGCAATCTATTTCCCAAATTGCCCTCGAGTTTTTTTATCGGGATACGGACACCCTGGACGCTTTCTTCGGAAGAAGTATGGCGTAAGACGCATCGGGTGGGCGGATATGCCTTTGTGACAGGTGGGATTTTCTTTATACTGGCAGGAGTTGTGGGAAACCTGTTCGGTATAGGAAGAATATTATTTTATGTGATCATGGGGCTCATGGTAATATATCCAATATTGTATTCTTACATAGAATATCAGAAAGTACTTAAAAGTGGGGGAGAGGAAAAGGAAGAATCAGTTGAATAGCTGAATAAGCTCAGAAATCTGGCGGATCTTAATGATTTTATCGGTTTTGCGGATCTGCTTATCGCGGCGGGAGATGATAATTTTTTTGTAGCCCAGTCGGCTGGCTTCCGAGACCATTTGTGAGCTTTGATAAACTGGTCTCACTTCGCCATTGAGCCCCACTTCGCCAATGAGCAATGTGTCAGGCGGCAGGGCAGTATCTTTCATCCCTGAGATGATAGCCCCGATCACAGCCAGATCAAGTGAGGGCTCCATAGTTTTGATCCCGCCGGCGAGTTTGATGAAAACATCACTCTGGTAGAAATTAAGGCTGAGGTTTTTCTCGATGATAGCCAGATAGATAGCCAGTTTTTTTTGATCAAAGCCTATCGCCACGCGTTGGGGATTGCCATAATTTGATTTGGAGAAAAGAGCCTGCACTTCAGTAGCAAACACGCGCGTGCCTTCCATTATGCAGCCTATCGCTGAACCTGGAGAATTATCATTGCGGTCAATAAACACCTGTGAAATATCCGGCACTTCATGCAAACCGTCTGCCTGCATATCAAAAATACCAATTTCATTGGTAGAGCCAAAACGGTTCTTTATAGCACGCAGTATCTTGAGCTGATTGCGGCGTTCTCCTTCAAAATACAATACTGTATCTACCGCATGCTCAATAAGTTTGGGACCGGCTACTGCACCGTCCTTAGTGACGTGACCAACCAGAAATATGGGGACATCTGTCCGCTTTGCCAGATTAACCAGTTGAGTGGTAACTGCCCTTAGCTGGCTGATGCTGCCGGGCACATTATCGATGTCATCAGTGGAAACGGATTGAATGCTGTCTATCACCACCAGAGCAGGAAGCTGTTTATCAAGGTAGTGGATCACATCTTCGATACGGGTGGAGCAGAGCAGGTTTAGATTGGGAGAGGAGCAATTAAGCCGCACAGCCCGGTATTTGATCTGGCGGGTGCTTTCTTCGCCGGAGACGTAGAGAATAGGCAGAGATTGCCTGGCAAGCTGATGAGCCACCTGCAGCATGAGAGTGGATTTTCCAATCCCCGGTTCACCGCCGATGAGGGCGACCATTCCCGGCACAATACCACCGCCAAGAACGCCGTCAAGTTCAGAAATTGAGGTTTTCAGGCGGAACTGAGCTTCCAGTTTAATATCTGCGAGAGAGACGGGATTTATAATTTCAGCAGACTTGGCTTTTCCGGTTTTTTTACCGGTAACTGAGGTAGTTTCCCGCAGGGAATCCCAGGCACCGCATTGAGGGCATTTTCCTGCCCATTTGGGGGTTTCAGCCCCGCATTCTTTACAGAAATACATTATTCCACTTCCTTACCGGCAATCATAGCCCGCACTTTTTGAATGTCAGCCGCAATATAGGTAATCAGTTCCTGGCGGTCATGCAGTTTATATTCCGGACGCAGACGTGATTCAAAGGTGATAGTGATATTCTGTCCATATATTTCCTGGTCAAAGTCAAGAATATGGGTTTCTACGGTCAAATCGCTTTTATCTATTACAGTGGGTCGGTAGCCGATATTGGTAACTCCCCACCACTGACGGTTTTTATAAAAAACTTTACTGAGATAGATTCCGGATTTGGGAATCAGTTTATTAGGATCACTCCAGAAAATATTTACGGTAGGGAAACCAAGCTCGTGTCCTATGCGGTTGCCCGAACGTACAGTGCCATTGAGGCAATAAGCTCTACCGAGCAGGCTTTTCAGTGTCTCCATAGCCCCGGCACGCACACATTCGCGACACCAGGAACTGCTGACTATTTTGCCATTCTGGCGATAAGGCTCCACAATATCCACTTTATAATCATAAATATCTGCTTTTTGTTTCAGGAAATCAAAATCACCGGAACGGTCTTTGCCAAAATGAGTGTCATAACCAACGACAATTTCCTGTGGGTGCAGTTGTTTATAGATCACTTCCCGCAAAAATTCCTCGGGTGGCATTTCTGCCATGGCTTTACTGAACCGCAGATAGAGGATGCAGTCAATTCCCAGCTCTTTAAGCAGTTTCTCACGCATCAGGGTTTCTGTGAGCAGATAGGGGAAAGTATCTTTGAAAATAGTTTCCAGTGGGTGATGGTAGTAGGATATCACCACTGCTTTGTTCTCGGCAGCTTTGGCACGCCGTACCAGTTCAAGTAGCAGTTTGCGATGTCCCAGATGCACTCCGTCAAAGGTACCCATTGTGATGAATGGATTCTTAAGCTCACATTTCTGATGCGGGAAAAAGTGCATGATATCTTCCTCTATTGTGGTAGAACAATAGCTGGTTTCAGCAGATTGCCGGGTAGCAGCCGGGCTATACCCAAGGCTCGCAATTTGCTTCTTTGGATCACCAGGAATTCTTTCTCAGAACTAAAGGACATTTCGATGTAACTGCCATTCATAAATTTTATTGTCTCTTGATCAGAAAGCAGGATCTGGGGAAGAGTGAGGACTGAAGCGGGTGAGAGCAGATGTTTTTGCCAGTTATCAGGAGTGAGATCACTCAGTTTCACTGCCTGGGAAAGTTCCAGTTTATCAACAGCCAGTCGTTTCAGGGCGGTAGTGGTTGCCATATTACAAGTGAGTTCAGCAAAATGCTCAGTGAGACTGCGGATATAGGTGCCTTTGCTCACGGTTGCCTGATAGGTGAGAGAATCAGCTTCGATATTAATGATCTGGAAATCATAAATAGTTATGGGACGGGGAGTAAGCTTTACTTCTTTGCCTTGTCTGGCAAGACTGTAGGCACGTTCGCCATTTACTTTAATGGCAGAATAGGCGGGAGGTGTCTGTTCTTTTAATTGCAGAACACTGGATATCGCCTTTTGCAGGTCAACAGGTGAGATTTCCTTAACCGGCTGAGTGGAAATTGTCTTGCCGGTGACATCACCGGTATCGGTGCGGAATCCAAATTTGATGGTGGCGAGATATGTTTTCCGGGCAGATGAGATATAGCTGGCAAGTCTGGTGGCAGGTCCCAGGCAAATGGGAAGCAGGCCTGTAGCAAATGGGTCTAAGGTGCCGGTGTGTCCGATGCGTTTGATATCAGTAATTTTTCTGAGCTGAGATATCACGTTAAAAGAAGTGATATCAGCAGGTTTATCAATCAGAAGAATACCAAAATTAGCCATTTAGCTGTTTTTTCACCTCATCAATGATGGTTTTTTTCATGTCCGCAAAGGGCAATTGTATAGAGCAGCCGGAAGCTGAGATGTGACCTCCTCCCCCGAATTTTGCGCAGATGGCATTGCAGTTAATTGCTGCTGATCTTAAACTGAGCCGGTAATTATCGGGAGATATTTCACGGGCATAGATAAACGCTTTCACGCCGGTGCTGCCTTTTACCCAGCGGGTTATTTTAGATGTATCTTCCTGGCTGAGCCCATTAGCTGCTAACTGGTCTAAAGTTGTATGCAGAAAGAGGATAGTATCATCATGATAAGTTTCTATAGAACTGAGAGCTTCTCCGATAAAACGAAGTTTGGCTGGTGAATTGTTCAGAAGGAAAGCCTCCATTAATAAATGGGGTATCACACCCATTTCAGTCAATTGGGCACAAATCCTGAAAACTTCTGCATCCGTATTGCTGTTCATAAATCCGTCTGTGTCATTTAATATCGTGGTATACAGGCAGTCTGCTACATACCTTCTACGTACTGGCGGCATACTGGCGATCTCACTACGGAAAGTTGTGAAGATGATTGCTCCGGCAGAGACCTGATCAGGTTTAATATAATAATACCAGTGATTATTCAGTTCCTGGGGCTCATGATGATCTATCGCGATCAGAACAGAAGCTTTTTCTGCCAAAACTGCACATTTACCGGTTCTTTCAGGTTCATGACAATCTACCAGGATCAGTATCTTATATTCCATATCCGACTGGAAAACGATCACTTTATCTTTCACCTGCAGAAAATCCAGCTCATTTGCAGCTGGCTCTTCCAGCACTATATCATTAGCAAAACCGGATTTCAGTAAGATGTCCTGTAATGCCAGAGCTGCTGCCAGTCCATCTCCATCGGGATTTTTATGAGTGAGTATGGCAATTTTACCGGGTTGACGGCAGTGTGCCAGTAGAGTGGTTTTCAGTTGAGCAGGGCTATTCAGTTTCATCTGGTTCTACAACAGGATTTTCTTCCTCCTGGTGAATTTTCTGGAAAATCTCTTCCAGCTGGTCAGCTCTTTCTTCCAGGTCATCATAAAAAAATGTGATATCGGGAATCACTCTCATCATTTTAGCTGAGGCAATTTCATGCTTGATAACGCCGGTACACCGTTTGAGAGCGTCCAGCACTTTTTCATGAGAAGTATTGGTTATATGAGTAAAATAAACCCGGGCATAAGAGAGATCTGGCGACAATTTCACTCTGGTGATACTCACCCAGGCAAGATTCTTGTCCCGAAGTTTATACGATACTACTCTGGACATCAATTTCAGCAGTTCTTTTTCAAAACGCTGTATTCTAATCGAGGGCATAACACCTCCTGAGGTGAATCTTGTTAAGCTGTTTCCAGACAAAAATTATTTGAGCATCAAGAAGTTGGCATTGTCCGTTCTACTTCCACCATCCTGTAAGCTTCTATCACATCATTTTCTTTGATGTCATTATATTTATCTATACCAATTCCACATTCTGAGCCGGCTCTCACTTCTTTAACATCTTCAGAATAATGCTTCAATGAAGATACTGAACCTTCGTGGATCATAATATCATTACGGAATACCCGCAAAAGGGCATCACTGGCGATCACGCCTTTTTCTACCCGGCTTCCTCCGATAGTACCCAGTTTCTTGATCTTAAACACCTGCTGTACAACGGCATTACCCAGTAATTGTTCCTTAAATTCCGGTGCCATCATGCCCTGCATGGCTTTCTGGATGTCCTCTATTGCTTCATAGATGATCTGATAGATTTTGATTTCTATCTTTTCGTCTTCTGCCAGTTTACGAGCCGTATTGGAAGCACGCACATGAAAGCCGATGATTATAGCATCAGAGGCAGAAGCAAGGCTCACATCAGCATCATTGATACCACCCACAGCTTTGCGGATGATATTTAGTGATACTTCTTCATTGGACAGCTTCATAAAGCTGTCGCTGAGAGCTTCCACAGAACCGTCTGTATCAGCTTTGACAATTATTTTTATTTCAGCCATCTCGGCATCTTTGATCTTTTGGAAGAGATTCTCGAAATTGGTTTTCTGCATGAAATTTTCCCGTTCCTGACGGATCAGTTTACGTTCTGTAGATATCTGACGGGCAGTTTTTTCGGAATCGACCTGATTGATAATGTCACCGGCTTTGGGAACGTCATTTAGGCCGAAAAGAATTGCCACATCGGAGGCAATAATGCTCTGAAGCTCCTGGTTTCTTTCATCTTCCAGTTTTCTGATTTTGCCGTAGGTAGCTCCGCAGACGATGCTGTCACCTTTAGCAAGAGTACCTTCCTGCAGAAGAATAGTTGCTAAAGTACCCATACGTGCATCTTTACGTGATTCAAGAACTACACCCCTACCTTTTACATCTTTAGGAACTTCGATTTCTTCCAGTTCCGCTGCCAGAATGATAGTATCCAGCAGTTCATCTATACCCTCTCCAGTTTTAGCAGAGCAGGGAACCCAGAGTACTTCTCCGCCATATCCTTCCAGCAGGAGGTTTTGCTTCATAAGATCATTTATGGTTCTATCTAAATTAGCTTCTTTAAGGTCTATTTTATTTATAGCAACGATAATAGTGACTCCCGCGGCTTTAGCATGGTCTATCGCTTCTATAGTCTGCTGTTTCACACTTTCATTAGCAGCTACCACGATAATAGCTATATCAGTAGCATCCGCACCACGGGCACGCATGGCAGTGAAAGCCTCATGACCCGGTGTATCCAGGAAAGTGATTTTATTTTTTTTATAAGTAACCTGATAGGCACCAATATGCTGGGTAATTCCCCCAGCTTCACCGGCAATCACATTTTCTTTCCGAATAAAATCCAGAATAGCAGTTTTACCATGATCCACATGTCCCATAATAGTCACAATTGGCGGTCTTGAAACCATTTCAGCATTTTCTCTTTCAGCTTCATCTTCTTGAAGTATTTCAGCACCATATTCTTCTGCAAATTTCACTTCACGATCAAATTCAGAGCAGATAAGTTCCAGCGATTCTTTATCAAGACGCTGGTTTATCGTTACCATTTTGCCCATCATAAAGAACTTTTTGATGATTTCACTGGATTTCACGTCCATCAACTTAGCCAGCTCAGATACTGAAGTGAATTCGCTGATCAAAATTCTGGAATCAATTACCTGTTGAGTTTTTTCTTCTTTTCTATACTTCTTTTTCCGGGGGTTAGATGCCAGAGTACGCTTGATGTTTTTTGTAATTACGGCTTCCTCTATCTCTGTAGGCATCTCTTTTGTACTGCGACTCCCCTGCTTGAAGTTTCTGATCTTTGCCTTCAGATGCTTATCTTTCTGACCAAAGTTCTCTTTCTTCTTCTTAGGCTCTTTTTTTACTATTTCGCGGCTGGCGACAGTGGTTTCATGACTTTTATCTGGAGGTACTTTTGCTCCGGGTCGTGGTCTTGACGGTCTTTCACCTGGTCTATATCCCGCTGACCCGCTTCTGTCGCTATTATATCCTGAGGAACCACTTCTATTGCTATTATAACCTGTTGACCCGCTTCTGTCGCTATTATATCCTGTCGCTCCGCTTCTGTTGTTATTATATCCTGTTGCTCCGCTGCGATTGTTGTTGTAAGCTGGCGCTCCGCTGCGTTCAGGTCGTTGAGTATTACTGCTATATCTTCTATCGCCTCTATCGTTGCTCTGCTGCTGCGGACTCCTTCTCTGATCGCTGCCTTCCCGGTTATCTGGTGGTCGATAATTTGATTTTTGCTGGGGTGGTCTGGCGCGTTCGGGGGCATTTGAGCCAGATCGGCGTGGTGGACGAGGTCTCGAAGCAGCGGCTTCGTCTCTGGGTTTAGATTGTGGAGTTGTTTTTTGTTCAGGCTTCTGCTCCTGTATTGGGGCTGCTGTTTCTTTCTTAGTAGTATGCTCAACCCATTGGGCGGGTTTTTCTTCCCGTTTTTTTGGAGGAGTTGGCTTGGCTTGAGGACGCATTTGCACCAGTCTGCTTTCGTTTTGAACGCGGGTTTTCACAACTTTTTCCTGATAGTTTCTTCTATCTAGTTCTCGCTGCCGCACAGCTGCTTTTTCCGCATTGAATCTGTCGCGTATCTTCGTCTCTATGTCGTCTTCTACCTTACTCATCGGGCTCTTAATATCCACACCTAAATCCTTAAGGTGCTTCATCAAGGCAGATGATGATATCTTAAATTCTTTTGCTAAATCTCTTACCCTGATTGCCATCAAACCTCCCAGTTTGTTTCATTCTCAAATTTTTCAGCCAATTTCTTTTCAATTCCTTTGGCAAAATTCCGGTCACTTACTGCTAAAATCCCTGTCTCTCGCCGATTAAACAAATTTCCCAAGCTTTGCTTCGTACTGAAGCAATGCACCGGAATTCCTTTTTCTTCACATCGCATTAAAACCTTTTGCCTGGCACTTGAGCCCAGGTCTTCGCTATATATTAACAAATAAATCTTATTTCTGGATACCAGCCTCAGCGAAGCTTCTATGCCGCAAACCAGTTTCCCCGCTTTCATACAAAACTGCAAAAGACTATTTACACCTTTTTCTGCTTCCGTTTCCGGTATTTTTGAATCCATTTCTCCAGCTTTTTAAGGCATTCGGCCTCTTGACAGCAATAATAACCTTTACCTGCTAAACTACGGTGCGGGTCTATCACAAATTTACTATTAAAGATCACAAATCTCAGTAAGTTCATCTGAGCCTGCTTTTTCCGGCAGATCACACACGTTCTCTCGGCTATATGACCCGCATGAGATGCTTGGTTTGGCATTAGAAGAACTCTGCTGACTCCTTAAGTTTCTGAGCAGTCTTTTTGCCTAAGCCTTCCAGATTGCACAGCTCATCTACACTGGCTTCAAATACATCCTGTACCGAAGTGTAGCCATAACGCTTCAATATTTCTGCCAGCTTGGAGGTTACACCATCCAGATCACTGATATGACTGGTTACGCGGCGTTCCTCTGCTATCTTATCTTCAAATTCTGCCTCTGTAAAAATATCCAGCTTAAAATCTGTAAGCTTGGCAGCGAGCTTCACGTTTTTACCTTTTTTACCGATCGCCTGATTCTTGTTTTTGGCATCAACAATTACACGGGCAAATTTCCCGCGGTCTGCCAGATATACCCGTTCCACTAAATCAGGTCCGATCGCATTTGCTACCAGTTGCTCCGGTGAATTATCCCAGACAACAATATCCACCAGTTCTTCGTTCAGCTCTTTTCTGATGGTATCCAGGCGTACTCCACGCGGTCCCAGACAGGCGGCTGTAGGGTCAATGCTTTTATCTACAGCTTCCACGGCAACTTTTGTTTTGATGCCGGGTTCACGGACTATTTTCTTTATGATAATTTCTTTACTTGATATTTCCGGGATTTCCATTTCAAATAATTTCATCACAAATTCCGGACAGGTGCGGGATAGAATAATTATGGAATCTGTTTTGCGTTTGCGAATATCTATCACATAAGCTCTCAAAGTGTCATTTGGCTTATAATATTCTTCATCGATTTGTTCATCAGGAGGCAGAAGTGCCTCGGCATAACCGATGTCCACGCTATATCCATTATAATCTGATTTAGTGACTTTACCCATCACTATCTGATTTTTCTGACGCTCAAAATCTCCCTTTATGCGATTCTCTTCCAATGCTTTCATCTGCTCAAGTATCGATCTGCGGATTGTCTTGATCATCTTAGGCTCAAAATCCACTAAGCTCAATCTGGCGGGAAGAGTGTCACCCAGTTCCAGATGCGGATTACGCTGATGCGCCTCTTCCAGGCTGATCTCTCCCAGATTCATGTCACGCTCTACTACGATTCGTACATATTTTATCTCAATTGTACCTGTTTTAAAATCAGTGATCACTTCCAGGTCATTTTCCGAAGTCAGCTTCTTGGAGACAGCATTCATGATACTATCTTTGATAATAGCCTCTATCTCTTCCAGTCCCAATTGCTTCAGATTTGCCAATGCTGCTAATGAACCCATCAAATTCGTGCTCATTCCTTCTCCTTCTTTTGATCAGCTTTTCCAGGCTTCTTTAAATCCTGCTTATAATCATACAACGTCTTGGCTTTCTTGATTCTACTCAATAATACCTCTTCTTCCTCTCCATCTGCATACTCAAGTGTGATCCGGTCTGGATTAACTTCCAGAAGCCTGCCCTCAAGGGTCTTGTTCTGCTCTTCTCCATGAACAGTCAGCTTGATCTGCTCATTGATTGCACTCACAAAATGACTCTTCTTCTTCAGTTCACGCTCCAGACCAGGAGAAGAAACTTCCAGAATATACTTGCCCTGCACTAAATCCTCTTCCTCAAGCTGATGCTCGATCTTGCAACTGATACGCTGGCAGTCACTTACTTTCACACCACCAAGACTGGTAACATAGACCAGCAGCAGCCTGCCATGAACCGTGGGCTTCATCTCCAGGTCATATAAGGCAACACCGTGTGCTGCACATGCCTCTTTCACAATACTTTCAATTTTTTCCTGCATAGCCTACCCTAATATATGACGAAACCACTGTCAGGCAGTGGTTTCTCGCTATCTGTTATAACCATAGTGACTGCATCTGCTTTTCTACAGCCAATTTCCTTCTAATCCAAAATCATTAATTTTATCCCTCAATTTCTGTCAATAAATTTAATCACTAAAGCAGATTAGCTCTCTTTAATACTATGGACAAAATAGACTTTATTATGGCAGTGTTGAGGAAATCAGGCTTCTCTTTTTTTTGTGGACAGTGGACGTAGTGGACTAAGTGGACGCAGAGGACGCAGAGGACGTAGTGGACATAAAGGTAAAACCTTCGAATGGTTGCTGAACCTTCGCAATGGTTGACTTTACAAGAGATTATTTAGAATGATGAAGATGAGGCAAAAACTTCGACCAGTCAGCTAATTTATGCAAAATTTCAACCTGAAAGAGCATCAGGCTGGAATCGTTTGGATAGGTCGTGATCTGCGTTCCACTTGATAATAACCCGCGGTGCACGAATGACTTAGCTCCAGAAATTCCAACTGTACTGAGAGTTTACCCCTGCAGAGCTTGCATAGCCGGTCTTCTACCTCCGCAAGGTTTTACCTTCATGTCCACTACGTCCTCTGCGTCCACTAAGTCCACTTAGTCCACTGTCCACAAAGGAGAAATTACTTGACGAGCAGATATTTAAAATAAAAAGTATGCAATATAAAGGAGAATCAGCTAAAATATTGTATGCTATAGATAAACATGATATCGGGAGGATTTATGAGGATACAAATAATTATACTGACATTGTTAATGATAACTGGACTGGCTGCTGAGACTTATTATGTTCCCTCTGATTATCTTGAAATTCAGAGCGGGATTGATAATATTGAAAATGGCGATACTCTGCTGGTTTCACCAGGTGTTTATCACGAAAACATTGATTATCTGGGCAAAAATATTACAGTTGCTTCACTTTATTACACAACTCAGGATACCTGCTATATCTCGCAGACTATCATCGATGGCAGTAATGCTGGCAGTGTGGTTACTATTGAAGGAGTTGAGCAAGGAACTGCTGTTCTGAGTGGGTTAACCATCCAGAATGGTCATGCTCAATCAGGCGGGGGAATATATTGTCCTCTTTCTGATATTGAATTATCTAATCTGGTTGTGAAGAATAATCAGGTTGGGGGTGGGTTTATAGATTATTATGGGGGAGGATTATATCTCTGGAATTCTAGCGGCAGCTTGAGCTATCTCAAGGTCGTAAATAATTCCGGTGAATCAGGTGGTGGATTATACAGTATTCATAGCGACCTTGAAATAAATGCCCTGGAATGTGACGAAAATCAGGCTTCCATGTCCGGAGGCGGAGCATATATCAATGGCGGAAATGTTAATCTCAGAAATAGCTGTTTCACAGGCAATTCTGCCCAATTGGGCGGTGGATTATATATCTTCTGCAATAATTCTTTCCTGGAAGGCGATACTTTTACTGATAACTCCGCAACTGACTCAGGAGGCGGTATTTATAATAGATCTATTATGGATTTCAGTATGGAAAATCGCTGTAATATTTATCATAATATTGTGGAAAACCGCTGGGGTGGTAGTGATTTTTATTCCCAGCAATATGTTACGGTCTTTGCTGATACCTTCACAGTTCTATCTCCCACCAGTTATCACGCTCAGCCAATTGAAGATTTCAGTTTTGATATATTGCACGGAATGCTGGAACAGGTGGATGCTGACCTATATGTGGCACCTGATGGTGATAATATCAATACTGGCATATCTCCAGAAAATCCTCTTTTAACTATTCAATATGCCTGTTCCATAATTCTCGCTGACAGCCTTGATTACCATACTATTCACCTCGCTGAAGGAATATACAGCCCTGATACTAATGGAGAATCCTTTCCTGTGATAATTCCGGACTATGTGTCTCTACAGGGAGCAGGCAGGGATGTTACTGTTTTAGATGCACAAAACATCAGTGGGGTTATTAGATTGTATTACAATAGTAATATATCATTATCTTCCCTGACACTGATAAATGGTACAGATAGCGAAGGTGCGGGGATTTATAGTTTGGATTCCTTTGCAAATTTCAACGATCTGGCGATAAACAATTGTCTGGCGAATGACGGCGGAGGAATCTATCTTCTGATGGGAAATTATACTCTTAGTAATATGACTATCAGTAATAACTCCGCTTCGCGGGGAGCGGGGATCCAACTCTCCTATGTAGATTCCATTTCTATGGATAATATGGTAATAGAAAACAATCAAGCTGATGTTTCGGGCGGTGGAATTAGCATAGGTGGCAGTGAAATTGATATTTCAAATTCTTTTATTACAAATAATTTTGCTCAAATTAATGGAGGCGGTCTTTTCCTTAACTCTAATTCAGTTACCAGTTTGTCTAATGTAACAATCAGTTACAATTCCTCCCGCCAGTATGGAGGTGGAATTTGCTCTTTCGCGGATGCAGGGATAGTATTTGACCCCATTGATCGCTGCAGTGTCTTTCTAAATAACTCATCGCTACGTGCTTTTGGCTCAGATATCTTCTCCGATATCCCCATTGAGGTTATGGTAGATACTTTCACTGTTATGAACCCCACTGAATATCATACTGCTCCTCTGGAAAATTTCAGCTTTGACATCCAAAACAGTAAACAGCAGCAGACTGCTGCTGACCTGTATGTGTCTCCGGAAGGAAATAATTCTAATAGTGGACTCTCAGAAGATGAGCCCTTACAGACTATACAGTGTGCCTGCTCTATCATTCTGGCAGACAGCCTCAATCCCCTTACCATAAACCTGCTGGATGGAATATACAGCTATTCTGCAAACGATGAGCACTTCCCTGTTTCTTTGCCCGATTACGTTTCTCTTCGCGGCAGTTCTCAGGAAAACGTTATCCTCGACGCTGAAAATAATTCCTCTGCTCTTAGGCTATTCAACTCAAAAAATAACAGTATTTCAAATCTGACGATCATTAATGGCTATGCTGCAGAAGGTGCCGGGATATTTTGCAGTAATTCTAATCCTTCGTTACATCATATTACTCTGTCGAGTAATTCTGCAGATGATGGTGATGGCGGAGCAATGGTTATTAAAGACAGTTCTCAGGTTATAATGCACGAAGTTATTGTCCAAAATAACAGCGCTTTTAGTGGTGGCGGCATTTTCTTGAGGAATTCCAGCGGTACTTTGCAGGACGTGATCATAGAAAATAATGCAGCTTCAAACTATGGCGGTGGAATTTATGGTTTTCATTCTGATTTAAGTATTCATAATGCCATTTTCAGAGGTAATTTCGCTGCTGAATTCGGCGGTGGGATTTATTGTGCAGAATCAGAACTCCTTATCTCAAACTGCCTGTATTATGATAATATAGCACTCGATGTAGGTGCTGGAATCTGTAGTTATAATCATTCTATTGTAGTGATCTCTAATTCCACTTTCACCAATAATTCTGCCCATTCTTCCTCTGCTATTCATTCCTTTCTGAATTCCAGCCTCTATGCGGTTAATTGTAATTTCTGGGATAATTCACCGGATGTTGTCCGCTTCTTCGGAACCTTGCCCACCGATACTTTCTGCCTGACTTATTCCAATGTCCAGGACGGAACTGAAAATATTGTGCATGGAAGTGTTGGCTTAATTCATATTTCTGAGGAAAATATTAATCAGGACCCGCTCTTTATCTCTCCTCAGAATGATGAATTCCAGCTTCAGTCAGACTCTCCCTGTATCGATACCGGGATAGATTTCTTTGAATACAATGATCTGCTGCTGGTTGATCTGGATGAAACGCAATACTCTGGTATTGCACCCGATATGGGCTGTTATGAATATGATCCAGTGGAAACTAACGAATTGATAATTCAAAATTCAGAACTCAAAATTCAAAATTATCCGAATCCCTTTAATCCTTCTACTAAAATCAACTTCTCTCTACCAGAAACAGCAGCTACTGAATTGACAATATATAATATCAAAGGGCAGCTTGTGCGGGTACTCGTTAATGAAACTCTACCTGCCGGCAATTATACCCGCATCTGGAATGGCTGCGATAAGCAGAATAATGCCCTCAGCTCAGGCATTTATCTATTATTCCTGAAAACCAATGATTCCTTCAGGACACAAAAGATTACTCTTTTAAAATAAAAAAGCATATTAGGAGGCATTATGAAAATACCAATAATTTTACTGACATTGTTATCGATATCTGGTCTGATGGCATTTACTTATTATGTCCCTGCAGATTATCCAACTATACAAGAAGGTATAGATATTATGTCAGATAGTGATGTTCTCTTGGTTTCTCCTGGAATGTATTGTGAGAATATAGACTTCTTGAGTAAAAGGATCACAGTTGCTTCACTTTATTATACAACTCAGGACACAAGTTTTATTTCGCAAACTATTATTGACGGAACTAATAATGGAAGTGTAGTTCGCATAGTTGACGTGGGAATAAGTCATCCTGCTCTGGTAGGCTTCACTATCCAGAATGGTCTGTCAAATTATGGCGGAGGAATTTATTGTGATTATTCAAATGCTACCCTATCACATCTAATTATACAAAATAATATAGCTACCGGGACTATGGCAACTGATATGGGAGGAGGAGTTTACTGTAAAAATTCTAGCCCAAACTTGAGCTATCTGAGGATTGAAAACAATTTTGGTGAACGAGGTGGTGGATTTTACAGTGAAACAAGTTATCCTGTTTTGAATAATGTAGATTTTATTGGTAATTCAACTGATAGTCCGGGAGGAGGATGTTATATTTATACGGGTACAGTGACGATTTCAGGAGGTAATTATATTGCTAACTCTGCTGTTGAAGGAGGGGGATTGTATGTTTTCTATGCGTCAGGATTTTTGGAGGGGGTAACATTTACTGGTAATTCAGCAGTACGCGGTGGGGGCGCAATCAGCAATGAAAATTCTATTGAATTCAGCAGTGAAAATCGCTGTAATATTTATTTGAATAATGTGGAAAATCGTTATGGTGGCAGTGAAATTTGTTCTACTGAGCCAATTACTGTTTATGTGGATACATTTACTGTTAATAACCCAACTCATTTTCATGCTTACCCAATTGAGAATTTTACTTTTGATATCTTACATGGAATCCAGGAGCAAGTGGATGCTGATCTCTATGTGTCACCTGCTGGTGATAATAACAATAGCGGACAATTACCGGAAGAACCTTTAAAAACAATTCAATATGCCTGTTCAATAATCACAGCCAGTAGTGAAAATCCACATGCCATTTATCTTGCTGAAGGTGAGTATAGTCCCCCATCTAATGATGAATTTTTCCCGGTGAATTTGCCGCCTTATGTATCGCTGGCTGGTGCGGGTAGAGAAGTAACTATTCTGAATGCTCATGGTGAAGCAGGGGTATTAAGGATAACCAATTCTCACGATATCACAGTTTCTGGAATAACTTTGACCAATGGTACAGGTCGTGTACCTATTGGTATTAGCTGTTCAAATTCAACCGCAGAATTGTATGATCTTATAGTTAGTAATTGTGGTTTTTCAGAAAATGGATGTGGAATGTCTTTGAACTTAGGATCGTATTATCTTCATAATATTATTGTAACAGGAAACTATGGAAGCAGTGGCGCTGGTATAGGTATCAGCAGATGCGATTCCGTTATTATGGACAGCCTGGTAATTGAGAATAATCACGCTACTCTTTCAGGTGGGGGGATTAGTGCATTTACTGATGAGATTCATATTTCTAATTCGCAGATCAATAATAACATTGCGGAAAATATAGCAGGGGGAATTTATCTATCGAACAATTCTCATCTATTTCTCGAAAATGTTGAAGTTATGAATAATCAGGCTTTTGGGTACTATGCTGGTGGTATCTATATAGAAATGGAGTCAGTTCTGGAGTTATCTGATGCAACTATTGCCTATAATTCCTGCCATGATTCTGGAGGAGGTCTTTACCTCTCAGTGGAGACAGAGCTATTATTTGATCCTGATGTCCGCAGCAATATTTTTCTAAATAATGCCAGCCAGCGCGCAGTTGGTGCTGATATTTGTTCCAATATTCCTGTTGCGATAATCGTTGATACTTTTACTGTTTTTGAGCCTACCGATTATCATGCCGTACCAATTGAAAACTTTACGTTTGATATCCTGAACAACCAGCAGCAGCAGCAACAGCAGGATATCTATGTATCACCTGAGGGAGACAATTCAAACAGTGGATTGACCGAGTTAGAACCTCTGAAAACTATCCAGTATGCCTGTTCTATTATTCAGGCAGACAGTCTTAATCCCCTCTCAATTTTCCTGCTTCCAGGAACTTACAGTCATTCAAGTAATGGAGAATTCTTCCCGATTGCACTTCCTGATAACGTCACTCTAACAGGAAGTCCTCAGGGTGGTGTCATACTCGATGCAGAGAGCAATTCCTGTGCAGTAACTTTCTATCGGTCAGTGAATAATACTCTATCTAATCTGAAAATTATCAACGGGTATGATCATGAAGGGGCGGGGATTTATTGCAGGCGTTCCAGTCCATATATCTATGACGTTACCTTGCAGAATAATTCAGTTCCCATTAGCAGTGGCGGAGCAATTTTTATATATGATGGTTCTGAGCCATTTCTTAGCAGTGTAAAAGTGCAGTATAATAATGCTCCTCATGGAGCGGGGATTGCTGTTCATTCTGCCAGTGCCACTTTGCACGATGTGATGATCGAGAATAATTATGCACCCCGGAATGGCGGTGCTTTGAACTGCACAAATGCAAATGTAATACTACAAAACGTTACTATCTCAGGTAATTATTCTGAGCGAAAAGGTGGAGCAGTCTATTGCATAGAATCAGATTTAAGTATGTCAAATTGCCTTGTCTTTGATAATCTTGCTCTCCAGTCTGGTGGCGGAATTTATTGTGAAAATAACTCCACAGTGTTAATCCAAAATTCTACTATAACGGGCAATACTGGTCAATCAGGCTCTGGAATACATGCCGGGGATAATTCCAGTATTTATCTGGTAAATGACATTTTCTGGGATAATACCGCTGAGGAAATATACTTTCTGGGCTCCTCCCAAACTGACACTTTTTGCTTAGTTTATTCTGATATCCAGGATGGCTCGAATGGAATTATTCATGGAAATACGGGCATATTCAATATCACAGAGGGAAATATTGGTCTGGATCCCCAATTTGTTTCTATACCGGACAGTGATTTTCAGCTCCAGGAAGACTCTCCCTGTATCGATGCCGGAATTGATTTCTTTGAATACAATGATCTGCTGCTGGTTGATCTGGATGAAACGCAATACTCTGGTATTGCACCCGATATGGGCTGTTATGAATATGATCCAGTGGAAACTAACGAATTGATAATTCAAAATTCAAAACTCAAAATTCAAAATTATCCCAATCCCTTTAATCCTTCTACTAAAATCAACTTCTCTCTACCAGAAAAAGCAGCTACTGAATTGACAATATATAATATCAAAGGGCAGCTTGTGCGGGTACTCGTTAATGAGACTCTGCCTGCCGGCAATTATACCCGCACCTGGAATGGCTGTGATAGCAATAATAATGCTCTCAGCTCAGGAATATATCTTCTCTCCCTGAAAACAGATAATTATGTACGCAGGCAGAAGCTGACTCTCCTCAAGTAGATTAATCGTCCCCGATTAATCATTAAACTCGATTCAAAAATTGTTCCCCATTTAGCTTAATCGTCCCCGATTAAGCATTATCTAACTTAATCGTCCCCGATTAAGTATTTAGAGAAATTAAACTAAAAGTTTAATCTACATAATATGATAAAAATTCTTGACACTAATTTCCCGCAACAAATTACTGTCTTTCACTTGTCGGGGCGTAGCGCAGTCCGGTTAGCGCACTGGTTTTGGGAACCAGGGGTCGGAGGTTCGAATCCTCTCGCCCCGACCAGAAATTTCATAAGTGGTATTTTATCAGATATGGGCGTTTAGCTCAGTTGGGAGAGCGCCTGCCCTACAAGCAGGATGTCGGGGGTTCAAGTCCCTCAACGCCCACCATATCTGACCCTATAAAGGGCGTTTAGCACAGTTGGGAGAGCGCCTGCCTTACAAG
>JAIPGP010000111.1 GCA_021735645.1 Candidatus Cloacimonadota bacterium | reverse complement strand
CCTTCAGTCATATCTTGATGAATTCTGCTACAGGTTGAATAGGAGATTTCATGAGAATGAGTTATTAGACAGAGTAATTACGGCTTGTACAAATTCTTGCGGAATTACTTATGCGGAGCTATACGGATAGTCATTAAAAATAAAAAAACAAATATTTTGAGTTTATGGGTGCAAGGCGAGGACGTAAGCGGTTAATATAATTGTAGGAATGTGTATAATAGGGCAATTAAATTGAGTAATAGATAAGTGGATAACTGAATAAAGCAAATAAATATAGCCTAAAACAAATAAACTATCTGTTAATAATGAATATATTTCTTGACATAAAAAAGTCTGTTAGTCAAATATAGTTATGCTGATTCAATGAGGATGGTATATTAAATGAAAAGACACAATGAAATTTTTAACGAGGAAGTACCGGCAGGCAGAAGAACCTATTTTTTTGATGTGAAGATAAATAAAGATAAGCAGAAGTACCTTAAGATCACGGAATCCAAGCGAACTGATCATGGCTATGAGCATCGGCGAATCATGATATTTGAGGAGCATTTCGATGAGTTCTTTGAGGGTTTGGATATTGTGAAAGAATACCTGCTGCGGGATACTGAGAATAAAGAAGAAAAAAAAAGCACCCTCTAAGAGAGTGCTTTCATAATTCGGACATTATTTAATCAATCAAATCCTGATACAAAGGAAATTTTGAGCAGAATATACTAACATCTTCTTTGATTTGAGCAAGTATATCTTCATTATTATAATGATCTCTAACTTTCTTGATAAATTCAGCGATTACTATCATTTCCTTTTCTTTCATACCACGAGTTGTTACAGCAGGAGTGCCTAATCTAATACCTGAAGCTACAAATGGCTTGCGGGTATCAAAGGGGACAGTATTTTTATTAGCGGTGATACCTGCCAGATCGAGTGCCCCTTCCATTTTCTTACCACTGGGTCCTCCAGATTCCTCTGTACCAAGGTCAATCAGCATCAGATGAGTATCTGTTCCTCCGCTTACAAGATTGAAGCCATTCGCAATTAGTGCCTCTGCCAGAGCATTAGCATTTTTGATAACCTGATTTTGATAAACTTTAAATTCCGGTTGTAATGCTTCCTGGAAAGCAGCAGCTTTGGCAGCTATAATGTGCATAAGCGGACCACCCTGAATGCCAGGGAAAACTTCTCTATCAATATCCTTGGCGAATTCTTCTTTGCAGAGGATCAGTCCACCGCGAGGACCGCGCAGGGTTTTATGGGTAGTGGAAGTGACTACGTCTGCATAGGGAACAGGATTCTGGTGTAAGCCGGTAGCTACTAAGCCGGCTATATGAGCCATATCGACCATCAATTTTGCTCCAACTTCATCGGCGATATCTTTAAAAATGCCAAAATCTATAGCTCGGGGATAAGCGCTTGCACCTGTAAGGATCATTTTCGGCTTGTGCTCATGAGCAAGCTGACGGATATTATCATAATCAAACATCTGGGTTTTTTCATCTACCTGATAAGGAATAATTTCATATAATTTACCGGAGAAACTAAGGGGATGACCATGCGTGAGATGACCGCCATGCGATAATTCCAGAGAGAGGACTTTATCTCCGGGATTCACCAGAGCGAAGTAGGCTGCCATATTTGCCTGACTGCCACTATGTGCCTGAACATTTGCGTGTTCTGCACCAAAGAGAGTTTTTGCTCTTTCAATGGCAAGTTGTTCTACCTGGTCAATGTATTCGCACCCCCCATAATATCTGCCATAGAGTTTATAGTTGATTTTACCGGTTTTATTACTCCACCGGTAGGGGTAACCCTCGGCATATTTATTTGTAAGTACGCTGCCGGCAGCTTCCAGAACAGCGTGAGAAACGAAGTTTTCGCTGGCAATCAGTTCCAGATTACCTGCCTGTCTTTTCACTTCATTTTGCATTGCCTTATAAAGTTCAGCATCCTGATTCTTTATATATTGCATAAAAACCTCCTATATATATATAACTATAATTCCCTGGCTGCTATTTTATCAAGTCTTCTTTGATGTCTGCCATCTTCATACTCAGTATTGAGCCAGGCGTCAACAATTTGTACCGCTTGATTATCGTCAAGAAAACGTCCCGGCAGACATAATACATTAGAATTATTGTGTTTTCTGGTGAGAATAGCGAATTCAAGACAGTGACAGAGACTGGCTCTGATACCCTTTACCTTATTGGCGACAATAGACATGCCAATGCCGGTGCCACAGATGAGAATGCCCCTCTGGCATTCGTTTTTCTGCACGGCAATAGCTGCCGGGAAACCGGTATCAGGGTAATCAATGCTTTCTTCATTAAAAGCGCCAAAATCAAGAACTTCATAGTCGTTGAGATACTTTTTTAACATTTCTTTGAGCGGGTATCCGGCATGGTCACAGGCAAGTGCTATTTTCATGCTATTCAGAGGAACACATCAGGCAATTGAATGCCATGGAATAAAGTTTACATTTTTCTGTATCTACCCGGGAAGAAATCACTACAGGAGATTTTGTGCCCACGATATAGGTGGCAATGGTAGCATTGGCAAAATTTGTAAGTGATTTAAAGAAGACGTTTCCAACTTCCAAAAATGGAAAAACAAGGCAATCTGCATCACCCTGCACGCAGCTTTTCACTCCTTTGGTTTTAAGGCTATCAGGATCAATAGCCAGATCAATGGAAAGTGGACCATCTATATCAGCATTTTTAATCAAATTCTGTTCGCCCATTTTGGAGATGATCAAGCCATCGACAGCTTCTTTAATTTTGGGGTTAGCCTTTTCCGAGAAGGAGATGATAGCTACTTTTGGTCTTTCCACTCCTATTTTACGTGCAGTCTCAATCACATAGTTTGTCATCGCAATCTTCTGAGTGATATCTGGTCTGGGGATAAAGGCTGCATCAGTAAAGATCAGCAGTTTTCTGTAGTTTGGTATTTCGGCGACTGATACATGGGTAAGGATTGCTCCCGGGATCATTAAGCCATCTTCTTTATCAAGGATACATTTCAGCATCTTATCAGTAGAAATTAATCCCTTCATGAGAACATCTCCTCTGCCTTCATTGATCAGAGCAACAGCTTTTTTACCAGCCCGCATTTCATCAGTTTCGTGAAATATCTCAAAGATAGAAGGATCGATGTCGTGTTTGGCGCAAACTTCTTCTATCACATTCCTATCACCTACAATAGTGATCTCTGCAAAGTTTAGATCAATTGCCTGCTTCACTGCCATCAGGGTAGTATCATCCTGTCCCCAGGCAACGATTATGCGTCTTTTAGGTTTCGTTTTTAAAAGCTCAAAAATATCATCCAGCTTCTTTATCGGCATTTCTTCCTCCTGATATATTTTTTATTTAGAGAATTAATCAGGACTCATAATGTCAAGTAATTATGATATAATAAACAGATTATTTTGCGCATTTATTAAATTATAATAGTTTTATTATCCAGATCATGAACAGAGAATGTTAATTGGCCAGCCATTAAAAAAAAAGCTCTGGCACTAATTTTGAGAAATTAATGCCAGAGCTTGATATTTTTATTATCAGGCAGTTTTACTTGTAAGTGGTTTCACACCGGCGATAATACCGGCTGCCAGCAGGCAGAGAATTCCGCAGATCGTGAAAGCCAGCGGAAAATTATTCATGTCACCAAGTTTACCACCCATTATGGGTCCGAATATCCCGCCAATTCCGTAAGCCAGGAAAACCCAGCCATAGTTTTGACCTATATATTTTGCTCCGAATGTATCTGCTGTAATAGTTGGGAACAAAGCAAAATTGCCACCAAAATTAAAGCCGATCAAAGTAGCACCCAAATAAAGAAGTCCAGGAGTTCCGGCAATCCACTGGAAGCAGATCACAAAAATACCCTGTGTTACCATCATTAAGATTATTGATTTTTTTCTACCCAGTTTATCACTGATTGCTCCCCAGGCAATACGTCCCAGCCCATTCGCCAGAGAGAAAAATACTGCCATTGCAGTACCGGCAATTCCGGAAGCTGCCAGCTTCGTCAATCCGGCATCTTCAAGAGCCTGCATAGGGAAGAGCTTCATTAGGCCAATTGTCATCAACCCGGCACTTGCTCCGAAGGCAAAAGTGAGAAGTATCATATAGAATTGAGGGGTTTTCAGCATTTCTCCACTAGTATGCTGTTTTGTTGAAGAGTCAGCTTTTTTCTGAGTTTCAGTGGGATTCCAGCCTTTAGGTTTCCAACCTTCTGGTGGAAAAACCATCCAAATACTGCCAATTAATACAGCCAGTAAGAAAACTATACCATAAATAGTAAATGTAGTACTAAGTCCATAACTTCCGATCAGATTACCCCAGCTTCCGGCTAATTTGACCCAGAGTGTAGCGCCAAATCCAAAGCCGGCAACAGCGAGTCCGGTAATCAAACCTTTCTTGTCCGGAAACCAGCGCATACCTACGGCAATAGGAACCACATAAGCAAGACCAATACCAGAACCGCCAATTATTCCTACAAATATAAATATTGGCCAGAAATCAGTCCCGCCAAACAGTCCAGCTAACAGATAGCCAAGACCAAGAACAATTCCACCTGCCATTGCCAGCACGCGAGGTCCCAGCTTAGGCATCAATCGTCCGGCAATAACCATAACGATGGCAAAAAGTGCCAGTCCTGCAGCAAAAACAGCCTGCGTCTGGGTTTTGCTCCAGTCGTTATCTGCCAGTGTGGGTGTGAAAACAGACCAGGCATAAATTGCACCCAGACAAAGCTGGATAATGATAGCCCCAAAAACTACAAAATTCCGATTCATAATCTTTTTTTCAGGCATTTGTACTCCTTTATATATTATAAGAGAAAACCGGATCAGTTTTGACTGATCCGGTTATATTATAAAAGAAATTATTTAATCAATTTTCGTTCTTCAATGAGTTTTTCCACAACGCTTGGATCTGCCAGGGTTGTGATATCTCCCAGGCTATCAGTGCTTCGCTCAGCTATTTTGCGCAGAATACGACGCATGATCTTGCCGGAACGTGTCTTGGGCAGAGCCGGTGCCCACTGGATTGCTTCCGGTGTGGCTATGGGACCGATCTCAGAACGGACATGTTTGATCAGTTCTTTCTTCAGTTCCTCAGTTGGCTCTATTCCACGCACCAGAGTAACATAAGCATAAAGACCCTGTCCTTTGATGTCATGTGGAATTGGAGTAACGGCGGCTTCTGCGACTGCAGGATGGCTCACCAGAGCACTTTCCACTTCCGCAGTTCCAATCCGATGACCGGAAACGTTCACCACATCATCCACTCTTCCCAGCAGCCAGTAATCCCCATCATCATCAATACGGCAGCCATCACCGGCAAAATAGATATCATCGAACATAGTGAAATAAGTATCAATGAACCTCTCGTGATCTCCCCACATTGTCCGCATCATGCCGGGCCATGGTTTTCTGATACACAATTTACCACCTTCATTTACGTCACATTCAGAAGCATCATCTCTTAAGATAACCGGGTCAACGCCAAAGAAAGCTCTGGAGGCACTGCCTGGTTTCAAAGTATGAGCACCTGGAAGAGGCGTGATCATGAATCCACCTGTCTCTGTCTGCCACCAGGTATCCACGATAGGGCAATTTCCATGTCCTATCTTCTCATAATACCACATCCAGGCTTCTGGATTGATAGGTTCGCCTACAGAACCTAATATTCTCAGTGAATCAAGTTTATAACCTTCTGTCCATTCATCACCTAACCTCATCAATGCTCTGATTGCTGTAGGTGCTGTGTAGAAAACAGTGATTTTGAACTTATCAACGATATGCCAGAATCTACCGGCATCAGGATAAGTAGGAACTCCCTCAAACATTACAGAAGTAGAACCATTGGCAAGAGGTCCATAAACTATATAGCTATGTCCTGTAACCCAGCCGATATCTGCTGTACACCAATACACATCATCATCATGAATATTGAAAACATACTTGTGAGTGAGAGTTGTGTGCATCAGGTAGCCGGCAGTTGTGTGAACTACGCCTTTTGGTTTTCCAGTAGAACCGGAAGTATAGAGTATAAACAACTTATCTTCGGCTTTCATAGGAACGGCATCACACTTTACATCAGCCACAGCCATTTCATCATGATACCAGGTGTCTCTGCCGGGTTCCATGTGACATGGTTCATCATTAACCTTGATCACAATTACGCTTTCGATGGTAGGGGTTTCTTTCAAAGCTACATCAGAAATATCTTTCAGTTTGATTGATTTCCCTGCCCGGCGTGATATATTTGCCGTGATCAGCATTTTGCAGTCAGAATCATTTACTCTACCCTTAATAGCATCAGCACTAAATCCACCAAAAATTATGGAGTGAATTGCTCCGATTCGGGTACAAGCCAGCATGGTGATAGCCAGTTCAGGAACCATTGGCATGTAAATAGCGACTCTATCACCTTTCTGCAGTCCTTTTGACTTGAGGACATTGGCAAATTTGCATACTTCTGCGTGCAATTCTTCATAAGTTAATTTTACTACATCATCTTCAATTTCGCCCTGCCAGAGTATAGCTGTTTTCTTGGCGATGGGTGTGCCTAAATGCCGGTCAAGGCAGTTATAGCTCACATTCATTTCACCATCTTCAAACCAGGAATGCTCAATCTTGCGTCCCCTGGTATCCCAGTTATACTTAAGTGCCACTGTTGGTTCTTTGAACCAGTGCAGTGTTTTTGCTTGTTCTAACCAGAACTCGTCAGGTTGGTTAATTGATTTTTCCCACATCTCTTTATATTGATCATCTGAGGTTATGTAGGCATTTTTCTGGATTTTCTCGGGTGGCGGGAAAGTCCGTCCCTTGCTCTTTACAGAGCTGATTACTTTGTCTTCAGTCATTTCGTGTTTTTCTCCTTCATTCGGAAATTTATTAGCCTCTATTTCCTTTTTAGGGAAATTTCACGTCAAGAACTTTTTTTTATTTATCATTATTATCGTCAATAAAAGGGTGTATTTTGGCAATATTCTCCGATATTATGTGTTGCCTGAAAAATATATTTTTAACCTTTTCGCTTTCTTTATGTCTTCAATATATATAACACCTGAAATTAAATCTCCATTTAGTAGTTAGTATATTCACCTGTTAAGATTTGGATTAATATATTCGTTTATCAGCATTGACCAAAAATTATATCTTTCTTTAGTTAGATGTATCTCATTATACTATTTAATATAATTATTCAGAAAAAACAATCAGAGGTTAAAATTTTAAAAATAAGGTTAAACAAATTGGCCAATTTTAAAATTTAGTCATTACCAAGAGTTTTTTTAGTAGTTCAGCATTTTCATCCTTTATTTTACTACAGAAAAATATCCCCCCTCCCCCAATCTTTCCATCACCAATGATTAACAGTTTCCATTTATACAAGTATTAAGTTATCTCTGAGCAAGTAATCACTCAAGTAAAAATTTATATCTATCACCCATTATCAGTCAATAATCAACAAAGGTGCAACACCCGGGCAACACCTGAGCAAGGCAAGCCTGCACGGCATAACAACTATATGTCATGCCGTGCAGGCTTGCCTTGCTTAGGTGTTGCCCCTTTGTTGCCCGGATGTTGCCAGAGTAGTGTTTAGAAGGTAGGGAAAAAGGTTAACTGAGACATATTATGTAATAGGAAAGGGTAAAAAATATGACAGGGAGATTCAGAAATATTGGGTTAGAGTAATATTTTTTTTGACATTTATGCAGGTATATTATTTTGACATAATAAAAAGCTAAGGCGGTAATATGGAACTAACCCGGGTTTTGAGTGAGAAAACAATTGCTGTGAACAGGCAGTTTTCCAGTAAGGAAGAAGTATTGCAGGCAATTTCAGTGCTGGCAAAAAATAGTCCAATACTAAGCGAATTCAGTTCAGAAGATATATTCTGGGCTTTATCAGAGCGGGAAGACCTCAGCTCAACTGGCTTTGGCAAAGGGATTGCTATTCCGCATTGTATTTTGGATTGCTCAGAATTTGTGATCGGTGCTATCACTATTCCAGAGGGAGTAGATTTTGATTCTATCGATAATAAACCTGTTCGGATTTTAGTATTCATCATTGCTCCAGAAAACATGAGAAATATGCACATTAGATATCTGAGTGCTTTCTCCGGTATGCTGAATCATGAACTCAATCAGACAAAACTGCTGGCTGTTAAAGATGAAGCAGGATTACGGGGCATTTTCCTCAGGCATACTGAACTCCCGGAATCAGAATCTTCAGCTGCCGGCTGGAATCAATTCACCTTCGTTATCCAGTCCGAAGAAATAATGGATAGAGTGCTGAGTTTGTTAACAGAAGTAGATGATACAAATATTGCCGTTACTGATGCCTATTCTGCCGGACATTTCCTCTATAACAAACCTTTATTCAGCAGCCTTTGGGGTACACCTATGGATAATTACTGCAAAATCGTGGTTGCTACCGTACCTCGCAAACTGGCGAATGAAATACTCAGACGCGTTCATCAACTGGTCAATAAAGAATTTCCGGAAGGATTGCTGGTTACCATGCAGGAACTGCAATATTATGCCGGCACTTTGAATTTAGGCTAAAGCATGACATACCCAATTTTATTAATCTTAGGAATTATAATCCTGACAGGTTTCTATCTGGGTAGAAACATGAGGTATATAAAATTACCCTCGATTATTGGCTACATGCTGCTGGGTGTTGTGATGGGCTCATCCGTTCTCAATGTTCTGGACCACCAGTTGATTGATAATCTGGATTTTATTTCCAGTATTGCCTTGGGATTTGTTGCTTTCAGTATAGGTCTGGAACTAAAATTTACTCATTTAAAGAAATTAGGTAAAGGGATAATTTACATTATATTCATGGAATCATTTGGTGCTTTTATTCTGGTATTTATCTCGTTGCAGTTATTCACCGGTGATACACCTTTATCACTGTTATTCGCAGCCATAGCACCTGCCAGTGCTCCGGCAGGCACAGTAGCTGTGATCCGCGAATATCAGGCAAAAGGAGTACTCACCAAAGCCTTATACGCAGTTGTTGGCTTTGATGACGGATTGGGAATCATTATTTTTGGTTTTGCATCCGCTTTTGCTCAGGGTATGCTCTCCAAAGAAGCCGGTAACATTGATGCCGGCATAATGGCAACTCTGCTGCGGCCCCTGCTGGAAATAGGGCTTAGCGTTATCTGTGGAGGAGCTATCGCCTTTATCTGTGTCCTGCTGATCAGAAAGTTAAAAGTCAGCTCTGAGGTTTTCATCCTTATATTTGGTTTCATTTTTGTTAGTTGCGGGATTTGTGAAATGCTTCATCTATCAATTATTCTCACCATTATGGTCATTGGCATGGTCATTGTAAATACTCAGGGAAGCAATATAGTGGCAAAAATCCAGAATGAACTTGGTCAGGCAATGCCACTATTATTCATACTTTTTTTTACACTTGCCGGTGCAAACCTGCATATTGCCACTTTACCCGCCTTAGGATTATTAGGAATTATTTATGTATTAGCACGAAGTGCCGGCTTGATCTTTGGTTCCCGTTTAGGAGCCGTGATGGGGCATGTGCAACCAGTGATAAAAAAATATGTCGGTCTGGGAATCCTTTCTCAGGCAGGTGTAGCAATCGGTCTTTCGCTGCTGGTCAAACATGATTTTGCCGGTTTAGGTAAAATAGTAGATACCACCACAAAAAGCGCTCACGGCGATATCATTGGTATCACTGTGATCACAACCGTAACCGCCACCTGCATAGTATTTGAGATCATCGGTCCTATCCTCACCAGAATTGCTCTGGAAAAAGCGGGTGAAATCAAGCCTGCAAACCAGCAACAAAACAACTAGATGCTATAATCCCCAAGCAGTATAGAAGAAAGGCGGACTTAGAGGACTTAGCAACCTTTGTGGTAGGGGAGTGGATGGCGAGGGATTTTGTGAACGCAGTGAACAAAGTGAACATAGTAAACATCATATATAGTAAATAATAGAGAATATATTGTTTGAGAGGAAGAATCCCGATATTCCTGGTAGAGGAAAAGCTTACTTAGTATAACAAATAATTTGACTATATTTTTGTAAGAGTGGAGTATTGTTCTATATAAGATTTGAGTATATCTCTACTATATAGGAGGAATCATGAATGTTGAGAGGTCTTTTTTGATCAAATTAGTTTTACTATTATTATTGTATATTATGAATCTGCCGGTAGTGGCGGATATTACCTTGATGTATGAGGATTTGCAGCGACCGGTGTATGACATGGTCTATAGCGATTTTGCTGGTGTGAGTGAATATGGACTTGTATTTGCTTTGCCAGGTAATGGGGGAGGCATCGCTTACTTCTCTCCGACAGCTAGTCTGGAGATACATTCTATCGCAACTAATCTGGGTGCATTATCTGTGGCGACCACCGATGATGCCGAGAAATTATTAGTAGCATTTGGCTGGGGGAGCAATAGTGACGGTTTATGGGAATATAATTTTACTACTCAAAGCTTTGATATAATCGGCTGGTATTTTAATCCGCGTTTCGTGAAGCGACTTGGTGCCGGTTATTATATGGGATATGGATTATCTGGACCTGAATGTGGTATGCTGTATTCTGCTGATGGAGAAGAATGGGCACAAGTTCCAGAATTTATAGGGATCAGTGTAACTGATATTGAAGAGACGGGGTCAGGGAATCTGGTGGCAGCGGCAGATAACCTGCTTTATATGGAAAACGAGGGAGAATGGACGTCTTATGAAGTTCCTCTGGAAGTACATGATATTTACGTCAGATGGGTTCCTCATACTGATGAGGTTTATATTGCCTGTGGAGAAGGAACAAACAGTGATGCAGTTTACCGGGTGGAGTATTTTGAGGGAGAGATCACGGGTTTGAATATGATAAACTACTTTCAGGAGCCATATAGATTGTATGAAATCAATGAAAGTCTGGTGGTGGGCTGCCTGAACGATCATGGTTTGTATTTAGTGGAACCGGAAGAGATGGGTGAGATAGAGCAGATAGGGGCAGAGCTTGATTTTTCGGAAGTGTATTGTTTTAACAGATATCCCATTTACACCCCGAATTTTATGGTGGGGACAGATACGGGAGTATATCTGGCTGTGAATTTTGGTGTGGAAATTAGTGGTGATGAATGTGAGCCGTTGATAGAATGCAGTTGTTATCCCAATCCCTTTAATCCTGAAACTACCATTTACTGGTCGTTAAAAAGTGAAAGTGAGATTGAGTTAGCTGTATTTAATGTAAAAGGGCAGAAGGTGAAAACTCTTGCTGAGGGGCGATTTAAAAGTGGAAAGCATGAAATGAACTGGGCGGGAGATGATGAGAGCGGAGATATTCTGCCGTCTGGAATATATTTCTATCAATTATACGTGGATGGCAGAAGGGAAGTTCAGGATAAATGTGTACTCTTGAAATGAGTTTGACAGGACTTTTAACTATAATAACGTTATAATAAAATCAGAAAACAGTTCTGGCTAAATAAAATACGAAGATCAGAAATGATACACTTGTAACCCACAGGGAAGCCACTCGGAGGGTACAGTGGGTATTTTGAGGTGATAAAATATAGATAACATGATATATATCATGGAATTAGACGAATTCAGGTGATAAATGGGAGAAAATGGTTGTTGTCCAGGAATCTTGTCTGATGTACCGTTACAACTCCTGACTTAGCTGGTGTAATGTAAACCCAGACCAGGATGGTCTGGATACGCAAAACTCAGACCAGGATACGCAAAATCCCGGAGAAATTTCGGGGGAAGCCAGGTAATAAATTAATCAGGCATCCCCCTGTTTTATATAAGTCATAAGTTAGCTAACTGATTACTTGTTAGACAACTAACTCAGCACAAGAACTCTGAATAACTTGTGTCTCCCAATCTCATTAACACCAGATTTCAATCTGGTGTTCAGAA
>JAIPGP010000110.1 GCA_021735645.1 Candidatus Cloacimonadota bacterium | reverse complement strand
ACCTTCAGTCATATCTTGATGAATTCTGCTACAGGTTGAATAGGAGATTTCATGAGAATGAGTTATTAGACAGAGTAATTACGGCTTGTACAAATTCTTGCGGAATTACTTATGCGGAGCTATACGGATAGTCATTTTTGAGTATGTAATGATCCCTGGATTCAATATGGACCTCAAGTCGCAGAAAGCTCTGCGCAAATTCACCGGCGATATCTCAAGTAAGATCAATCTGATCCCCTGGAATCCTGTCCCGGGTCTCAAATGGAAGAAACCCTCAGAAAAAGAAGTTAGCAGTTTTATGAATATGATGTATCAAATTTCTGCAGTACCAGTTACTTTGCGGAATAGTAGAGGTCAGGATATAAATGCTGCCTGCGGTATGCTGGCTGGGAAAAAGAAAAAAGTCCCACCGGACGATGGGACTTGCTAATTTCTATTCAATTGAAGCAATTACTTTTTTGGTGATTTCCTGCATAACCTTAGCAGCATCTAACTTTCCAAAGTCATAGATATAAGGTCTGCCTTCATCTCCTGTATTAACGATATTGGGATCAATGGGAATACTACCGAGTATTGGTACACTAAAATCTTCAGCGGCTTTCTTCACGCCATTACCGGCAAAGATATCAATTATCTCGCCACAGTGCGGGCATTTGAAGCCTGCCATGTTTTCTATAAGACCTATTACCGGCACCTTGAGCATTTCAGCAAACCGGATTGATTTTCGTGCATCAAGCAGAGCAACATCCTGAGGAGTCGATACTATGATTGCCCCATCCATATTACCAATTGTCTGAATTGCCGATAAAGGTTCATCTCCGGTTCCTGGAGGACAATCTACTATCAGATAATCCAGTTCCGGCCAGTTTATGTCAGAAAGAAACTGCTTGATTGCTCCAATTTTGAGCGGACCTCGCCAGATAACCGGATCATCAGGATTTTGCAGCATGCTTGCCAATGTAATCGCATATAAATTATTAACTATACGAATAGGTTTTGCCCGAACGCCATCATCGCTGACTTCCAGTTTTTTATTTTCAATACCCAGCATTTTCGCAATAGAAGGTCCATGAAGATCCACATCCAAAATCCCCACTTTTTTACCCTGAAGTGCCAGTCCATAGGCAAGATTTACTGAAACTGTGCTTTTTCCAACTCCACCTTTACCACTGATAACCACAATTTTATGCTTGATCTTAGCTAAATTCTCTTGTAAATGCTCCTCAGATAACTGCTTATCTGCCTGAGTCTGTCCATTACTCATAATAACCTCCAAAATTTAATTTCTTTGGAGTCGAAGTTTCATTTGTCTAACTTTGTGTCAACTGTAAAAAATACCAGCTTGGCATCCCCCAGGATTTAAAACAATTTCTGCAGCTAAGTCAGATGTGCACCGCTGGGTATTTCCAAGTGGGGCGCAGATGACGACCACTATCAACCGGTTATAGTAGTTATTAACGCCCGTTTCAACCCATTTTGTGAAATCCTACTGCATAATATGGGTTCAATACTCCAAAATCATTTTATCAGCATCATTTTGCCGTTATATGCCTTCCCCGGAGTAGAAAGTTGATAAAAATATATCCCTGATGACACAGCCAATCCCTCAGCATTTCGCCCATCCCAATAAATCTCCTGCCTACCTGACGCAACATTCAGCTCGGTATATGACCAAATTTGCTGACCTTTGATATTATAAACACTCAGTTCCACTACCTCGGCTGACTGCTGCAGTGTATAACTGATTGTTGTAGTGGGATTAAAGGGATTAGGATAGTTATTTACTAAAATCTCATCAATGATCGTCCCACTATGCACCTCTACAGATTCCATGGGCGGAAACACAATGTAGTCTAACCAGGCTCGTGAATGATAGTCACCACCAGAACTACTGGTACTAAATCTCCAGAAAATCTCATTTTCACCTGCTGGCATAAATATTTCTACCCAGGTCCAGTCTGTTTGTGTATGCCAGTAAAACTGTTGTTCATGGTTGATATAAAATGCTAAATTTCCTGACCAGGGCAATGCTCCTGTTTTTGCCCAGAATCGTAGATAGCCGTCCTCTAAGGTCGTTAAATTGATTGAAAGCCAGGATGATTCATAATTGTCCATCAGAGGTGAACAGGCAGAATATTCTCCTTCTCTGGCAAAATTAGAAATCTCCCAGTCTGGTGGATAATTACTGAACCAGTCAAATCTGGAAAAATCCCCAGTTTCAAAATCCTCTATCTGCGAGCCTATATAATAGGGAATAATTTCACAAAAATTATATTCCCCCGCCTGTGCAATAATGATAAATTCTATAAGTTCTCCGCTTTCTAACTCAGAAAATGCTGTCACCGGGAAAAAAACCGTATCTTCCACATGGGGTAATAATTCGGCTAATTCTATCTGACCATTATGAATACGGATACCTGGGTTTGTGCAAAATAACTCTATAGTAAGATCCTCTGCCGGAGAATTACCGTTATTCTGTACAGGAAATGCCAGTTCTACAGACTCGCCAGGGTCTAACATCCCATTCATATTCCCACTTTCATCTTCCACTGTCATCTCCCCCATTTCCAGCAGCGGTGCCTGAGCTGCCAGATCATACACGCATTCTCTGATCAATACGCTGTCTATCAGGATTGAAATATGCAACTCAATAGAATGCTGATCAGGAATATTTTCAGCAAGACTGAAACTGAAAGCTTCATTGAAAGTCAGTATTTCTCCCGGTAAGAGTCCTCCTGCCCAAAGAATACTATCCTTAAGACTGATGAACTCTTCCTCAGAATATAATATTAGTTCCAGATTTTCGGCTGACTGCGTGCCTGCATTATGCACCTCCAGGCTCAAAGATAGGGTTTCACCATAGTCAGCCAATCCATTAGCGTTCCAGCTCAAATTGTCATTTATTTCTATGTTATGCAGCAGAATTTCCTGCTCAACCGGCAGCACTTCTATTTGAGTAACTAGCTGCTGATGGTTATACTCGTTCACATAAACTTCCAGCATTCCTGGCTCTATTAGCGGATTCTCCAGCAGTATTGCTTGATTTGTGATCATCCCGGTATGACCCCAGCCCAGCAATTCATCATTCATGAATGCGGCATACCGCAGATTTGAATCCTCAGTTTGAAAAGATATCTGACTCTCCCCCACATTCAGGTGCTCAGGAAAGCTGATGACAATATCCTGCGGAAGAGAAGTCCAGAGATTCATACTAGGGTCTCCCAGCAGATTCAAGCTGTAAGATGTCCATCTATGTGTTCTGCTTTCTGCCAGATAAGCAGCATTATCTTCTCTGGCATCAGCCTGCGCCATTCCGATCCGGTTTCTTCCCTCGCCAAATATAGCATCATAAAACTGCCGGGCATAATACTGTGAAACTCCATTTGTATTACCGGGTGTGTACCAGCTATAGCGGGAATTTGCTATAAAGGATGCTGCCCCGGTTTCCAGATTAGTCAGCTTCTCTGCAAAGCACTCTTCTACATACACCTGCGGATTGGTTATCCGGTCATCAAAAGCTCCCGCATAACAAGCCTGACTATAACAATTATAATAGCCCTGGTCAACGCCATTATTATTCAAATTTATTGTATTGATCTCATTAATATTAAGATTAAAACATGTCTCTGTGCCGCCATGACCCATATTACATACCAGATTAGTTCCACTATTCAGATTATGAAATAAATCGTCCGCTTCCCAGGGTAAATACATCTCATATAGCCGTGTAATTGCTATGTTAGCACTTATTCCAGCAGTATAAAAACCCCAGCTATCACTACCTGTGGCTATCTCTTCCAGATAGGTTCCACCATATAGTATGTCATCCATTTCCTGACCGACTAAAAGACACTGCTCCAGACTGGATATAACCGGCTCATGCTCATACATATATATTTTATGCAAATGATTACTGATCTCAGTATATGTGCTGCCGCAAATTCTGCCTATTCCCACTTCCTCAAAATAGTCCGCTTCTTCATATTCACCCCACATCTCATCGCCATCTGCATTCCAGTCTCCATCCAGGCAACTGTAATACATATCTGAAGGTATATCATAATCAACATATCCGCCAATCGATCCATAAAACCCGCGGTGTGGTATTATATCACGCTCAGGATGCACCGGAGAACTGTCCCCCGCCAAAATCACATATTGGATGTCATGCTCCAGATACGCTTCAATTATGGCATTCCTGATCTTCTCCTGCTCATCTGCTCCTTCATATTCTGCATATATCTGCTCTGTTGTCAGTAAAATAGAAGTAAAGCCGCAAGTCTCTTTATATGGCATATATTCAGAAAATGCTTCACTAAAGGCATCTGCTGTTATTATCAATATATCCTTTCTGTCTTCCCGGTTTCTGCTTTCATTGTAAAGCTGCAGATTCTCAGGATTATTCACCAAACCTGCCAGATTTGCCTCTATCTCATCATTATGCCGATAATATTCTAAAGCCGATTCTGCCCGATTACTATTCTCAGTAATAACTTCTAAATCTATTGACTGTATGAATTGCACAGAATCCTCTGAAGCCAGGTAACGCACCGGACAGCAGGTTAATAACGCAATAGGATGACCATTTTTGAAATACGTTGCCGGCGATGATACTGGTGAGTCAGGATAAACTGCTTTCTGACTGTATATTTCATTTTCACCGGTGAACTGTTCTCTTCTGCCAGCCTCGGATATCGGCACTGACTGCTGAACTGGCAAAAGACGCAAATTATATTTATCATCATAATAGATTATATTTGTTATATTTACAGCTACAGCTTCCTGACCGGGAGCCAGCAGTAATTTTATCCCCTGCCAGGGCAATGAAGGTGAACCCGCTTCTCCGAGTATCTGGCAATTGTCGTAGCAAATAGTGGTATATCCACGAGCAGTTTCAAAGACTGGCAGCCCAAAATCAAGCTCATAGCAAATCGTATCAGCCCCCAAAACAAAGCTGAGCAGAATCATCACCAGTATAATACTCTTTTTCATTACCACCTGCTTATTGTTTATCCAAAATCTTATCTTCCACATCACAATAAAAAGTCAATATTTATCTTCTTCCAAACCCGTCATTCCCCCTCTAAGTCATATGTGCACCGCCGGGTATTTCCAGGTGGGGCGCAGATGACGACCATTGTCAACCATTGCTGCCAGTCGTTAAATCAATATCAGAAAAACTCTCTACTAATTAAAATCTTCTCATAATAACTCTCTTCCTGATCATGATTCACAGGATTGAAGACATTAGCAGGATTAATCCTGTAAATATCCCAAATCCTGAAAATCCTGATTCTGACAATTTCTTATTAATCCTGATCAATAATACTAAAATCTAATTAATACGGAAATGCCCTGAGGATGCGGAAGCCCATGTCGGGGTCGCTGCCGCCGGGATAGGGGTTGCCACGATTAGCAACACGGCAGTAAATGTCATTGCTACTCCAGTAGCCACCACGTAGCACCTGGCGAGACCCGATATCAGGTCCCGTTGGATTATTATCCTGACTTGTACCATAATAACTACTGGAATACCAGTCATTACACCATTCCCAGACATTTCCGCTCATATCATAAATATCAAGCTGATTAGGAAGCTTACTACCTACTAAATCTGAATGCCCCTGATCATTTGATGAATAAACTGCATAATCTCCCAAATTATCCGTTGTACCGCTGTATTTGTAATTATCCTCCCAATTTATTCCTCCTCGCGCAGCATATTCCCATTCAGCTTCTGTGGGTAATCTATAACCATCTGCACTGAAATCACAACTCCAGTCAGATAGATCATAACAAGGAGTCAAACCCTCCTGCTCGCTCAAAGTATTACAATATTCAACTGCATCATACCAGGTTACGTAATAGACGGGATAATTGTCACCAACTCCATAATCATGAGAAGGAGTATCACCCGTCACAGCTTCATATTCACCTTGAGTTACTTCATACTGACCAATAAAAAAACTGCTGAGAGTTACATCATGAACTGGAAGCTCATCACTATCTCCCTCATTAAAGTGGTCTCCCATCTCAAATGTGCCACCTTCAACGAAAATCATTCCTTCAACATATAATAGTTCAATTGAATCAATAACAGGATTTCCATTACATTGTGAATTAAAGGCATATATTTTATATTCATAGACTTCTCCTGCTGTGAGATCAATATCTTCAAAATCAGTTGAACTCAATGGCAAAGTTTCTATTAATTCCCAGTCACCTCCTGAGCTTCTTCTTTCCACTTTGAAACCATCTTCTTCTCCTATTTCAGAATAATTCCAGTTAAGCTCGCAGGATGAGATAAATGTCTGCAAAATCGTTAAATCAGTAGGAGCTGGAAACGTCATATTAATCTCTGCTGATATTGATCCTGAAACATTTTCTCCTGCATAAGCATAAACTCGATATTGATAGGTTGATGTAGCTTCTAAACTGGTTTCTGTAAAAAATTCAACATTTTCTCCAATAGTTTGATAGCCAATTACCCATTCTTCTGAATCTTTTTTGCGATCTATTATAAAGCCCGTTTCACCTGAACTGTTATCATTCCAATTCAGCCGGCAGGAATTTATAGAGGTTAGTGTGATCGAAAGACTATCAGGTGAATCAATCTGGTTATCAGTATCCGCGAGATTCTCAAACACATGATTATCGCAGGAAATCAAAATTAACATAAAAACCATAACAAATAAATAAAATCTCTTCATAATTACTCCATTATTAACAGGTTTTCCCTGTGATTATTATTATTGTGCAACCCTTTTAGGGTTGGTTTTATTTGTTGTTCATTCGTCCATGGGTTACACCCATGGCTATTAGGCTTGCCGTTGTAAAACCCTTTCAGGGTAAAATAATTCAAATCATAACACAATTCATTTCCCTTGCCCTGAAAGGGCAAAACTATAATAGCCATAGGTTTCAACCTATGGTTAACGATAACAACCAAACCGATCCCCCCCGAAGGGATTACACTAATGCCCTGAAAGGGCAAAACTATAATAGCCATAGGTTTTAACCTATGGAAAACAATCCCCAACAACCCGCTCAACCCCGCAGGGGTTGCACAATCACGGCAAATACATTTTATCATAATCAATCCCAAATTCATCTAATAATTTCTGATATTCCGACCTGAAATCCATTATCTTATGATGTTCCTGCTGATTCTTTATATATTCCATAATTGTATCTTTATCATGCCATGCAACCGTAAATGCCCCATATCCCGCTTGCCAATTGGTAAATAATGGTGAAATTTCTTCCTCTTTCATCCAAACACCTGCTGATGTTTTTATCTTTTTAACGAAATCTGATAAACAGATCGTAGGATGGATGGAACACAATATATGAACGTGATCTTCCATTAAATTAATTTGATATAAATGAGATTTGGTGTTTTTTATAATACCCCATATATATTTAAGGATGCGTTCTCGGTGGGCAATATCTAATGTCCTCTCACGATTTTTTGTGCTAAATACTATATGGTATAAAATCTGGGTATATGTTGACATTATTACCTCCCTACAACCCCTTCAGGGTTGTTTGTTGTGTGTAATTCATCAATCCATAGGTTACACCCATGGCTATTAAAATGTAACCCTTTCAGGGTAAAATTATTCAAATCATAACACATTTAATATTCCTCTGCCCACATTTTTCATTTTCCTTGCCCTGAAAGGGCAAAACAATAATAGCCATAGGTGTAACCTATGGTTAGCGATACCCACCAAACCCATCAACCCTGACCGGGTTGCACTACTCATCATATACAAAACCCTATTTTTCCCTCAACTTCTTCCCATAAACCGCGGTTTTTATCCAACAAAACAAAGTATAAACAGCAGCACCAGAAGCTGCATAATAACAACAATCCCGATAATTCTCAAAATCCTGGGTTTTTTGCTTATAATCCATCGCTTCTGCAGTAATACCCGTACTTTCATATTTATCAAAATTATCGTTAGACTGCATATTGCAGTAAAAGCCACCCCCTGTAAGCAAAACTCCGGCAGTAAATCCCAGCCAGGAATTTCTTTTCCAGGCATTCTTTTTTGCCAACACAGAACCCGAATAAGTATCCAGCTCAAATGTTACGTTTTTTGTATCGCCTTCTTTAAGATTAACTGACTGGGATTCATCCAGATAATCAGCATGTTTAAGTTTCAGGTCATATTCTCCATAAAGCAGTTCCAAAACGGCAGGTGTACGTTTTTTGGATTTTTCATTATTAATAAATATCTCTGCATCTTTGATTTTTATAGCCGGATTGCGTTTATCCACTGCAAATACGGAAATACTTCCCAGCATAGGTATCGGGCTTAGTTCTTCTTTAATAGTCTCCCCTACTCCCACATACACATTTTTCTCATCATCATGATGCCGTGACTGCGTAGCTTTTATTGCATAATTGCCCGGTTTCAGTTTCTGCTCAAAGGTATTAGCACCCACATTCTTACCATCAAGATATATCTGGCATTCTGGTGCTTCAATGCGGAGAGTGCCAAAATCTTTGGTTAGATAGAGAGTTTTCTTTAAAGGAACTTCAGGATATATGGTGATAGTTTCGGAAGACCCGCTCCAAAGTTCTTTTTCTATTCTTATCGTATAAGTGCCAGCCTGCATCATTTTCTCTGTAAAGGGTGTAACTCCCACCTGATTATCATCAATAAAAACAGCAGCCCCATTTTCTGGAGCTGAATTTATAACCAGTGAGGCAAAATTGGGCTCGAGTTCTATATCAAAATCAGATTCATCACCATCCTTGATAATAAACGTTTCCTGATGAGTTTTATACTTATCATAAGTAAGACGCAGTGAATGTTCACCACTGGGTATTTTCTCTCTGGCTAGCGGAGTTTTTCCCAGATGTTTCTCATCCAGATAAATATTTGCTCCATTCGGTGTACTTGTTACCTGCCAGTAACCAAAACGGGGTTTCAATTTCTCCTGCGTAATATCAAGGGTTTCACCTTTATTAAGAGAAAATGTCTTACTGGCTGGATGATATAAGTCCTTTCTGAGTGTAAGAGTATATTCACCAGCATAATGACTGCCCTGGTATGGTGTAACGCCTACTTTCTGCCCGTTCAGCTCCACTTCCGCTCCTGAGGGATCAGATTCTATGGTCACTATTCCCGGTGATGAAAAACTAACACTGCTGGAACCTGTTTCCATTGCAATATCCACAGTCTCATCATCCTGAAGATTAACTTCTCTGGTTTGAACTTTATAGCCCTGTTTCTCAAAAGTAAAATTGTAATTACCTCTCGGCAGCCGAAATGGCGCAATCGTTGATTTGGCAGTTATAGGAGCTTTACCTTCACGGCTGATAACCACACCTTCTATATTAAGGCTAAAAGTCAGCGTAACTACATTTTCTACTTCAGAAATTATACCCTTTCCCATTATCGTCATTGTGTAAACCATATTGCTTTGCAAATTTACCGGAATATCGTAAATAAACCGCGCAAAATCCTCTTTCTCAAAATACAGCCTTTTATCACCCGGTGATAGATATACCCACACTTCTCCTGTTCTATTGACTACTTCTACCGGAGTACGATTGGAATTTATCTCCATAAATGGCAGCAGGTCAGTATTGATTTTTACCAGTGCACAGGGATTACCACTAAGGTCATTTTTGGGTGATTGACGTAAAGTGAGATCGCCTGGAACTTCCACCAAAGGCTTGGTAACCACCATCTCGGCAGCATTCAATAATAAAAATGCCTGAAATATACAAATTAACATTATCACTCTTAATCTCAAAATAATTCTCCTTAATTTATTAATGTTTCAGGATTTAAGTTTCACAAAAACTCTAATCATGTAAATTTCCCAAATCCTGTTAATCCTGATTCAGACAATTTCGTCCTAATCCTGATTCGGCAGATAGAAATCATCAAGTCCATATATTGAACCATCAGGATTCTTTTCCGGCTGCCAGGTTCTTACATATATCCGGGTACTGTCCGGTTTGGTTAGATCAAACATCAAAAACAGATATCCTTCATCAGAATAATTTTGACTGTAATAATACTGGTGTATCTGCAAACCGAATATCTTGGAATCCCTGCTGTTCATCCTGGTTACCTGATTATCCTCAAAATGAAGATTTACATACTCATTTCTGGCAAATATAGTTCTAAGGTGATCTACGTATTCCGTCTTTGATTTCTTGACCGCTTTCCAGCCCTTGCCAAGTTTATTATACATGCCTTCAATATCAGTATTATCCTCTTCCAGCATCTGTCCTACTATTATCAAAGCATTATTATCAAAGATTTTTTCAATAAAGTCTATATTTTCCGTACAGTAAGCAGTTTTATATTCCTCGATGAAATTCACAATTTGATATTTCTCAGTCTCTGTTGCCTGCACTTTACCCAGTATATCTCCTATTGCATCTTCCGATAAAGCAAAATTGATCCGCTCGATTTTGTCATCTTCATTAAATACGAAAACAAGCTCTTCAGATAATTTTCTATTACTTTCAGGAAATTCAAACTGCACAGGTAATCCCCGCAAATATACTTTGCCGTCAATTTTATCTGCACTAAGCAGAGAATTGTTTTCTATTAATCTGGCATTTCCATAATTGATCATCTCATTGTAACATTGCATCCCCTTGTCGGTCAATAGATCAGTAGCAATATTTTCTTCTCCGGAATTTATACCCTCACATATTCTGTTTATTTTCGCCTCATAGCTAATGACATCAAAATCCTCGTTTACTGCCTGCAATCTTATTTCCGGCTTAGTAGATACAGCATTGGCAATGTCATCTTCATAAAGCTCAAAACGGCATTCCGCAAATACTGGACAGGGTACTTCATCTAAGATTTTTCTCAAATCATTATTGTGAGACGCCTTATAATAATCATTATACATCACGTTAATTTTCACTGGCTGCATCACGTTCTCTGATGATGTCATAAATTCAAGTAGAGCTTTCCCCTGCGAAACTCCTACAGGCATTGACCAGTCACTACCCAGATAATACTTAATATCAAGGTTTCTAACCTGTTTTTGCTGAAAGCTTGCTTCCAGATTTATCAATGTCACATCATCTCTCTCTTCATATCTTTTATTACATATTTTAAGGTCGAGTAAACTAAATATCCTCCTGATCCGGTCTGGAAGATAAGTAATGAGCGTTTCGTTATGCTCATAAAAAGTCTCTGCTATCCTGTCACAGTCCGGATGAGTCCGCAAAAGCACCAGAGACCAGTAATAATTCATCAACGCATCTCCTATTCGAAGTTCCGCTTCAGCATTAATTCCCCTTCTGGCATAATCTTTTATTAGTTTTTCGCGATCCTCAAATATCCTGTCTCGATCCGATTTCTTGATATAACGATATACTATATATCTCCCTCCTTCCTCAAATATGCTTCTTTCTGCAGCATCAAGCCTCGCTGAAGAATACGTTTCCATAGCTAACGAACAATACTCTTCTACATTCCCATTCTCTTCTGTGATCATATTAGTAAAGGAACCCGCTACCTGCATTGATATCTGGGAAAGCAGATCCTTTATTGCCCCCCTGTCTGCAGCACTTTCCGATGCGCTTATCCCTTTGCCAATTATCCACTCAGAATCGTTTCTTAATTGCTCTATTTCCGGTTGAGTAAATCCCATAAGTATTGTAGCCATAGATAAAATTATTACAATATTAATCATTTTAATCATTCAAGCTTCCCCTCTTTTTCTCATACTAAATATTCATTTACTACACATAAATATCATTATTGATTGTCAAGAAATTAATTTATTACCTGGCTTCCCCCCGAAATTAATCGGATAGGCAGCATTGCATAATTTTCTTCCATACACTAATCTCATTAACCACCAACTTCAGTTGGTGGTTAAGATAAACAAACGAAGTATAGTCACTTCAGTGACTTCATCATATATTTAAGTAAGATACAG
>JAIPGP010000109.1 GCA_021735645.1 Candidatus Cloacimonadota bacterium | reverse complement strand
AATATTGCTTCTGAAATTCAAAGAAACTTATCGTTTCATAATGTTTCATTAATAGACCTCCATTGAATATTTGATAGCAAATTTCCACCGAGTAATCTTATTGTCAAGTTTTACGGAGACAGCCGGATAGTCATTTACTTTTAAAAGATTACCACTCTTATCAAAGAATACTATACCTATAAGGTCAGAATTGAATAAACCGTCTATCACTTTTCCCCGGTGAGCAAGTTCCTTATCGAATGTTTTGATTTTTTCTTGTTCGACCTGCATAAGTGCTGAGATTACTTTATTCTGCCGTTCCTGCTCTGAAAAACGCTCAATGAACTGATTTTTCATCAGATTCAAATTCTGACAAACATGCCCTACCTCATCTTTTTTGCTTTCATCAAAATCAATGCCGGTTTTTCCCGCAAATAACTGGCTGCTTACCTGAGCAATTTCGCGCAGCCGGTACACTATTCTGCTTTGCAGAATAAAACTGATTATCAGGAAAAAAAGCAGTAATCCCACATACATCAGCCATTCATTACGCCGAATACGCTGCATTTCATTACTTTTCTGCAAAAATTCATTACTTCCGGCATTAAATGTATTAGCCATACAGGACTTTAACATGGTCTCCAGTTGAGACAGTTTCTCATATTCATTGAAATAAAATTCCATAGTATTTGCCGAATTTAGATCATCTTCCTGAGAAATGTTATCTCTCCAAAAATCCTGCCAAAGAAAGTAGGCGGATTCGGCATTTTTTATTTCAGCCGGTTTACTTGCATATATTTGTTTGAGCTGACTGAATTTTTCTTTGATCTCCAGATCGAGCAGACTTATTTGTCCTGACAAATCAATCTGACCTGGTTTTTCTGAATCAAGTGCCTGCATCCACCTTATCTGATGTATTTCATTCACATCTTCCAGTATCGAATTTATGGCATTGCTTATCACAAAAGGTGTATCATGAAAACTTTCCAGCATTTCCTGCAGATGATCACTGGTTCTCAGGGATATTGTGCTCGATATAGTGATTACGGCAATTATTATTATTATTCCAATTAGTGTATTAGTAACGATACTCTTTTTCATCATAGTTTCTTTGCCTTTGCTGATAAATTCAGCGATTCAAAAAAAATAAAAAATCCTCTAACTCCTCTTTAATTCTTATCCTAAAGAACCAAAACAAAAAAATACATTTTCTCAGTTATATGTCAACTTTTTCTCTTTGAGACAAATAGAAATCCCGTAATGAAGTAATTACTCTGCTCACTTAGTTCTCTTCTGTTAACCCGAAAGTGATAATAGACAACACAAACAAAGCACAATCCCACATTTTTGGGTGGGATTGTGCTTTGTTGTTATTTTTTTTTAACTCCTGATTTTTTCCAGATAGTTTTTCTGACGGGCAGGCTTACAGGTCCTATAGGTCATATAAGCCCTATAATTGAATAGTCGAGCAACTAATTAATTTGACAGGTTGATAACAAAATGTAAGATTTGAACCTGACAGGAGGAAAATTTTGAAAATAATTATCCTGGTAGTGATGATTGCGTTGTCCGGGTTTTTAGTGGCGGATGAGGTTTATCCAATATTAAATCAAAAAGAAGTCCGTGATGAATATCTTTCAAATTATGGAGTAGTGCGTGCTCTTGATCTGAAGGGTAGTATTATCTGTTATGCAATTGCCAAAGAAAGCGGGGATATCATTGCAGCTACAAAGTTTGAAGATAAAGAAGTATTAAGTTATATTGCATTGAATGGTGATATAATCTGGACAAAAGAACTCGACTGCAGTAGTGTTGATATTTCTGATGATGGCGGGATTGTGCTCATGCAGAACAGTCTTGAGTACTATGAGAGCGAATATTTTGTTATTGATAAAAAAGGCAATATCATTCATGAAGCTAAGCTTTGGAAGAAAACTTATCGACTTTCACCAGATGGCAGGTTTTTTGTTTTGCAGGATTGTGCCATGTGGGGAGGGCTTAATGAAGCGGTTATTTTTGATCATTACAATGAAAAGCATTATCTGCCTCTGGAAGAGAATTATGAGATCAAAAGCGCTACAATGCACTATATAGGCTATGATAAGCTGATAGCAAGTTTTTCACCAAAATACGACGAGAAATCTTTCGTATGCTTTCAATTTAAAGATGGTAAGTTTAAGCAGATATGGTCTAAAGGAAAAGAGTATTCTAATGTGGGAGACACTTTTAATAATGCTATAAAATCTTATCAGAACTGGACAGGAATAAATTCATATAACCATGAATTTAGATTACTCAATAACGAAACTGGAGCCTTACTCTATGAATGGGACGGTGCGGTTCTTACATGGGCTATTTCACAAGCAGGTAATATTCTGATAAATAGTGATAGCCTATTATATTTGAGCCAGGATAAAGATATGCATTACAATTTAACTCCGATTTACAGCAGGATAAAGTTTTGCTCTCTCCAAGATTTCTGCGAGATTGACAGCAATTATTTTATCAACGTGAATACTGGTGGGACTAAGAATGATTTTGATGCAATGCTTTATACTGAGGGAGAGATGTACATTCTGCATACTAAGTATTATGCCAGAAAAGCTAATAATAGAGATTATTTGATCGAAGTAAACTTAAGGGAAGGTTCTGATATAGTGATCTATCGAAAGGGACTGGATTAAAGGAAGAGAGGTTAACAAAAAAAGCGGAACTGGTAACAGCTCCGCTTTTTAGTTATATATTCTTATTGTTTATTCGTAAAGATTTCGGGCATTGAGCTGCTGCTGATAATTAAGCACTTCTGAGGAGATGCCGCTAACTTTGCTGATTGCTTTCACGGGGCACACTTCCATACAGTTACCGCATTTCACGCAGTCAAGCTGATGAATAGAGTATTTGTCCTGGCGGGAGCCGGAGATACATTCCACGGGGCATTTACGGGCACAGAGTGAGCAGCCGATGCATTTATTCTTATCAATGGTGTAGTGCATAAGCGGTTTGCAGACTTTTTCGGGGCAGCTTTTGTGCTGGATATGAGCTTCATATTCATTTCTGAAATATCTGATGGTGCTCAGTACGGGATTAGGAGCAGCTTTTCCTAAACCGCAAAGTGAGGTTTCTATAATGCTATTTCCCAGAGATTCCAGCATTTCGATATCGCCATTTTTACCATTACCACTGGTGATATCCTCAAGTATCTTGTGCAGATGTTTAAGACCCAGACGGCAGGGGGTGCATTTCCCGCAGCTTTCTTCCATGCTGAATTCCAGAAAGAATTTGGCAACATTAACCATGCAGTTTGTGTCATTCATCACGATCACACCACCGGAACCCATCATGGCACCCTTTTCTTTCAGGGTTTCATAGGTGATAGGTGTATCCAGATGCTCTATTGTAAGGCAGCCGCCAGAAGGTCCACCTAACTGAACGGCTTTGAATTTGCTGTCACCAGACATGCCGCCGCCCACATCGTAGATCAATTCTCTAAGTGTGATTCCCATGGGAACTTCCACCAGACCAGTGTTCTTTATATCGCCTGTGAGAGCAAAAACTTTGGTTCCCCTACTGGTGTCCACACCCATGCTATAGAACCATTCAGCCCCTTTCCGGAAAATAGTCGAGAGGTTAGCTAAGGTCTCGACATTATTTACAGTAGTTGGTTTTTTCCAGACACCCTGCACACTGGGGAAGGGTGGTTTAGGCGTTGGCTGTCCGCGTTTACCTTCTATTGATGCTATCAGGGCAGTTTCTTCACCACAGACAAATGCACCGGCACCGGTACGTACTTCTGCATCAAAAGAGAACTTGCTGCCAAAAATATTATCACCCAGCAGACTATATTCGTGAGCCTGACTGATAGCCTGCCTGATGCGTTTGATAGCCAGGGGGTATTCCGCTCTGATATAGAAATATCCTTTGGAAGCACCAGTAGCATAAGCAGCTATCATCATCCCTTCTAATACGCGGTGGGGATCACCTTCCATCAGGCTGCGGTCCATAAATGCCCCAGGGTCTCCTTCGTCACCATTGCAGATCACGTATTTAGGTGAATCTTCTACCTGGGCAGTGAGATTCCATTTTAGCCAGGTGGGAAAACCTCCGCCGCCACGACCACGCAGACCGCTTGCTTTCACTACTTCTATTGTCTGCTCAGGAGTCATTTCGGTAAGTATTGTACCAATAGCTTCATAGCCGTTTTCAGCAATATATTCATCGATGCTGTCCGGGTTGATATGACCGCAGTTTTCTAAAGCTACTTTTATCTGTTTCTGATAAAAGGGCAGTTCTTTTTTTGTTTCATAGACATTTTCTTTGTCCTGCAGCATCAGTCTTTTTACAGGTCTGCCTTTCATGAAGTGTTCTTCCACCAGCTCAGGAACATCTTCCACGGTGAGTTTCTGATAAAAAACACCTTCAGGATATACCAGCATTACGGGACCAGCATCACAGGGACCCATACAGCCGGTTTCAATAATATTAATTTCTTCTGAGATTTCAAATCTGGCAATTTCTTCAATCAGTTTTTGTTTGATCTTATGTGCTCCGGCACTCACGCAGCCGGAACCGCAGCAAAGCAATACATCAGTTCTTTTATATAACATATTATCCTCCTAATCCCTGGTGGTGCTCACATAGCCATTAACTATGCGGATATTCACCAGATGTTCAGTTACGATTCCACAAATTTTTTGGAAGTTCATTTTTCCTCCATATCTGTGTTTTTTATTCCTTCATTCAGCATTTCATTCAAAAAGGTGATCACATCCGGGTAAGTGAGTGGTATTTCACCTAATTCTTTTCTTACCAGAGCAGTAGAGAATTTAAATTCCAGTTCTTTTAGACCATTTTTTTTATGCAGCAAATCCAGATGAATATCAAATTGCTCATGACCCAGGATGCAGGTAAGAATAGTATCCGTGATACTTCCCAGAGGCATACGGTCTATATGATCATAAGCAAATTCGGCTGTAATAGTGGTTCCTTTGCCAATGATGCTTTCAATCTTGAAATTGCCGTCACAGCGTTCAGCATTTTCCTTGAAAAGCGGAATTCCCAGACCTACTTTTTTTATGCGTTCCACTTTTGTAGTGTAAAACGGGTCCTGGGCAGCCAGCAAAGTATCATAATCCATACCGCTGCCATCATCTTTCAGCTTGATCCGCAACAGATTATCTGGCTGTGAGATATAAATATCCAGCCAGACATTACGAGCTTTTGCCCGTACCGAATTCTCTATTATATCCAGTAAATGTAATGATATATCCTGCATTGATACCTGCTTTTTATCAGCTGTCCCGATACTTGGCAAGAATAGATTTCAAGCTTTCCCGGTTTTCAATGCGTCCATAAGTGTCTTCTCCAATCACAAATACCGGTGCGAGTGAGCAAGCTCCTACGCAGCGGACTGAGCTGAGAGTGAATTGATTATCCGGGGTAGTTTCTCCTAATTCCACTCCTAATTCGTCGGTGAGCATTTGTAAAAGATGCTGAGCACCTTTCACAAAACAGGCAGTTCCTGTGCAGACATTAACCACGTATTTTCCGCGGGGTTTCATGCTGAAAAAATTATAGAAAGTAACTACTCCATACACTTCACTAACCGGTATTCTCATTTTTTCAGCGATAAATTGCTGAACTTCTTCCGGGAGATAGCCAAAAAGTTCCTGGGCTTCCCGGAGTATCTCGATCAAGGGATTCTCAAGGTTGCTTTTATCAGCTATAACCTTTTCCAGTTCGGTATATAGCGCATTATTAGAGCAACAATCTCCAGCCATAGTTCCTCCTTATATTATTTTATTCAAAATATTATTTCACGTATACAGTTCTGCCACATTCAGAGCGGCAGGCTTTTTTAAGTTCTTCAACTGTGGGCGAATCCAGATAAAACTCGGTGTACCCCGACCCGATATCATCCAGATAATGGGCATCGGAGTTTTTTATCAGAGAGTAATTTGCCAATTGCGGATATTGAGATATAAGTGTTTGAGGGTCGGCTTTTGCCGTGATTCCGCAGGCAATGAAATTCAAATAATCCGGGATAACGCCTAATTGCCCGATGATACTATAGCTGGGAGCATCCACATGGGCGGGAAATATAAAAGCATTATGCTGTTCCGCGATCTTCACAATTTCATCAAGAGGTAATAATGATGAGTTTATCAGAGCCTTATTTTCAAATTTTATTATATTCTCTTCAGCATCTACCACTACCTGGTCACCAAAGAATTCCGGATCATTTGCAATTGGCAGAAGCGAATCATAGATGATATTGCCAAAGGCAGTTGCCATTTTCAGATCATCAAACAGGGTGATAATATGAATCTCTTCCGCTGTCTGAACTTCCAGACCGTAAAGCAGGTGCAAGCCATATTTCCGGGCAACTTCATAATAAACCTGGCAGTTTGACACAGTATTATGGTCAGTGACAGCTATAATATCAAGCTCCATTTCACCTGCTTTTTTCATCATTGCATGGGGAGACATAGCCAGATCACCACAAGGTGAGAGTACTGAATGAATGTGAAGGTCTGCTTTATACCAGTGCAATTTAAATGTTCTCCTGATCAGGAAAGGTGTTTATAAAGGATTCCGGCGATCTCAAAAGTATTCAATTTTGAACTGATAAGGATAATCTCTTCCTGGTCAGCTTTGGCTATCACAGTAGATTCCGGCAGGTAGCCTTTGGAAAATGTGATGGCAGAAATATTGGTGAGACTGGCAACTGCAATCACATTCAGGTGACGCATGATCGTAATCCAAACCTGTCCCTCCCGAGCACTACCCATCACGTCTGAAAGCAGGTCAGAGACATACCCACCGCTGATCTCAATGTCCAGATCATTCTCTTTAGTCAATAGTTTACCTTCAATAATTTCTAAATATTCTTTCAGTTTCATATTTTATACCTCAATTACTTTTTTTCTATTATTTTTTACTTTCTTGCGCAGCAGCACTACGCAGTCTTCCATAGTGGCTTTGCCTTCCACAATGTCTTCTGCCAGCGTGATGCAGGTGGGTGAACCGCAGGCGGAGCAGTCAAGCCCGGGTAGAGTTGCATTGATCTGATGAATTCGTTTCATCTTTTCCAGGGCAGTTTTGATATCACTGCTCAATTTCATGATCGATCTGCCTTCCAAAGGTGTTACCTTGAATTCTCCGGACTGGAAAAGCTCCATGATCTGATCATCTTCAAATTTGGTGTCTTTTTCGATGCTGATTATATGCCTGATCCGGCTGGAGGCAATAAAAGGGTTTTCAACATTTAATACTCCTCCCACGCAGCCGTCTGTGCAACTATGAAAGATGATAAAATCATAAGGGTCAATCTGCTGGTTCTCTATTTTAAGCAATATCTCTATAACATTAGGAATTCCACTCACTGCCAGAGTTTTGATCCTGCCATCATCCAGATCAGCCGCTTCCATGCGCGATACTGACCAGCTTAAACCTTTAGTGTGAATTTCGATTTTCCGGTCATCATGGGCAGCTTCGGGCAGAACCTGCAATGCCTCTCCAAATACTTCCTGAATAGAAATAGCGCCATTTTCTATATCGCTGATATTCCCTTCTGGTTGATGGACAGCCGTAACCTGAGAAATGCAGGGTACTATCTGATATATCCCGATATCAGCATCGGGGATGTTTTTCTCAAGGTGCAGTTTCTGGCGGTAATACATCGCCAGAACGCTCATTGGTGATTCCAGATGTAATACATTGGGCAGCAGAGAAGGAAAACGCACCTGGATCAGTCGCACCACAGCCGGACAATTACTCGACAGCACCGGACGAATCTGAGGATGAGATTTAAGGTATTCTTTGATCATTTTCCCATAATACTCGGTTATCATTGATTCTTCCAGAACTTCATCAAAGCCAAGATGATACATTGCTTTTATAGCTGTTGCGTAACTCACTTTGTCCGAAAATTGACCTGCATAAGCCGTGGACAGTATAGCAACTTTATATTTTTTTGCTTTAGTGATCTCCAAACTGTCTGACCAGGGTACCAGTGCTCCATATTTGCAGGCTGAGATGCACCTGCCGCAATCAATGCAGCGTTTTTCATCCATTTGCACTTTGCCGTCCCGGATACGTAACGCTGCTGTAGGGCAGACCCGCACACATTTCATGCAGGCCACGCATTTCTGGGTTTTTACCTGCAAAGCATGAAAATATTTTTTATTATCTTCCATATTCTATCTCAAGTTTTTTAACTGAAATATACAATGATTTCAACCAGAGTACGACCTCCGGTAACAGAATCTATGTGTAAAACATCAACGTTCTTCTTTATGTTGGGCAAGCCCAGACCGGCTCCAAACCCCATTTCACGAACCTGGTCATCGGCTGTACTGAACCCTGGGATCATTGATTGCTCTATATCATCTATCCCAGGTCCTTTATCGTAAAATCTGATCAGGACATATTCGGGATAAATATTACCGGTGATATCACCACCCCTGGCATGAGCGGTTTCATTGATTTCGGCTTCATAAGCTGCGATTGCGATTCGCCTCAGAATAGCACTATCAACTCCCAGCCGTTTGAGTGCCATCTTGATCTGAGAGGAGGCATTTCCGGCATTCACAAAATCTCGCTCTCCTATACTAAATTCCAGTTTGATGGCAGGATCAGGCAGCGTCTTAAAATGTTCACGTGCCTGTTCTTCGTAGCCTTCTCGATAAAACCAGTATTCTGCCATACTAAATTTTGCAGCTCGGTAAGCCGCTATTGAATAATATCCCGCTTGTCTTATACATGGTATATTTAGTAGTTATCAAAGGAAGGTCACGGTCTATTGCCATTTGGATTATATCAGCAGAAGGTTTTTTACCGCGCACAAAAACTATACCGAATAACTCGATCATGTCTGATAAACGGATAATCTGAGGATTGGTCAATCCTGAAAGTAATAATGTCGGCTCTTTGGTACACATTAAAATATCACTGATCAGATCACTGGCAAAGGCACAGGATATCTCCTTTTCCAAGTCTAAATTCTCTGTCAGCACTTCGGCATCTAATGCCGTTACTATCTCACCTAATTTCATATTTATATCCTACTTAGGATTTTAATCCTATTATTAAAATTCCGGCTATTTATTTAGTAACGGAATTTGAGGTCAAGGAAATTGTTCTATTATATTATGTTAGAGCTTGAACAACTCTCCGAAAATTACGCACTATCACTTTTTCGTCAGGTATTTTACGCTCTTCCATCAGCACTTTGCCATTGCAGATCGTAGTGCTGACGCAATCTGCATGTGCCGAATAAACCAGGTTTGAGCTAAGATTATGCTGCGGTATCAGGTTCAGATTTTCCAGATCAATCAGGATAATATCTGCCAGATTGCCGGCTTTCACTTCGCCTGCTGCCAGGCCCAAAGCCCGAGCCGGATTGATTGTCGTTGTTTTATAGATTTCTGCTGCCGGGGCTATTTCCGGATTGCCACCAGCTATCTTTGGCAAAAGAGCCGCAAACTTCATCTCTTCAAATAAATCAAGATTATTATTAGATGAACAGCCATCAGTTGCTACACAGACCGGGATATCGCGTTTCTGATATTCCTGATACTTAAAAATACCCGAACTCAGTTTCATATTGCTTACCGGACAGTGTACTACTGTCAAATTATGCTTTTTCACCAGCTCAAAATCATGCTCCGAAAGCCAGATCATGTGAGCGGCTATCACATCTTCACCCAAGATGCCAATTTTATCCAGATATTCTATCGGGGTTAGACCGTGTTTCTTCTGGCATTCCAGGAATTCATGCTCTGTTTCTGCCACATGAATATGTAATCTCAATCCATGATTCCGGGCATAATCTGCTGTCCAGATCAAAGTCTTTTCACTCACTGTATAAATGGCATGAGGTGCAAGGCTTAATTCTACCAGTTCTCCATAATTCTGACTGGCTTCATAGACTTTTTCCACTTCTGCCTGTATCTGAGGTAATCTGCTGTCATCCAGCAGATCAAGTACGGTGAAGCCATTGATCATTCTGATGCCCATTTCCTGGGCTGCCCGGGCTTCGCCATGCCAGTGCCAGTACATGTCATTTGCCAGAACAGTCCCGGATTTGATCATTTCCAGACAGGCAAATTTTGTGCCCCAGTACACATCTTCTTCTGTCATCTTTCCTTCGACAGGCCATATCTTGTCCTGCAGCCAGGGCATTAGTGCCATATCATCTGCATATCCCCGCAATATCTCCATTGCCGAATGAGTGTGCATATTATAAAATGCTGGCAGAGCTGCCTTATTTCCGCCATCAATTATTTTGGCATTTTCTGCTCTGAGATTGCTTCCTGTTTGCGTGATCAGATTACCTTCTATCAGGATATCCTGAATAACAGAATCAAGTAATACACCTTTAATCAATATCTTATTCATCACAAGTACCTCCAAAAAAAAATCCTGCTCAAGGCAGGATTTAATTATTCTATTTCCCGCTTTAGAAAAAGTCCTTCTTAGTAGCTTCCAAAAGCTGCTTTAAGGTCTTTGCCCGTTCTTTTATATAACCCAGTTCACTTGCCTGAGTTGTAAGTCCCTTTGCCTGCTCCAGATAGTTCTGGCTGGTAGTGAATAACTCATTCGCTTTCTGCCTGGCACTATCACGCTTTTCGATCATGGCATCTGCTTCTTTGCCATACAATCCCTTTGTCTGTTCATCATAATCAAGGTATTTCTCATATTCAATATATCCTTTTCCCTGATATACTTCACTTAAGATACGATAAGCCTGATAGTCCTCAGGATTAAGCTTGAGCACTTTCTTGGCTGCTTTTTCTGCTTCATCATACTTCTTCAAGGAACTGTAGCTATTGGAGAGCATGATATATACATTTGGGTTTTTGGCATCTATCTTTTCCAGCTGCAGTGCTGTATTGAGAGCTTTCTGATAATCATTTATCGAAGTATAGGCATTCACCAGATTATAATAGGCCTTCAAATTGTTCGGATTTGAGGCTATCAAGTCTTTATACTGCTGAATGGCACTGTTAATTTTACCGGTTTTCTTATAGGTGTTTGCCAGTTTTTTATTTAATAGATCATCATTAGGATAGCGTGATGATGCTTCCTCCAGATAGGGGAGAGCTTCTTCATAATATTCCAGATCATAGAGCAGATTTCCCAGTTCCAGATAGGCTGCATCCATAGTATCTGTCAGAGCGATCACGTTTTCATAAGCGTTCTGTGCTTCTTCATAATACTCAATGTTTTTGTAAAGACCTGCTATTCGCATTCCCAGAGCTGGATTCTCGGCAAAATCACTTATCTGTTCCAATGCAGACACCGCCTCTTCATACATCTCAACTTTGGTATAGACTATGCTTAGCTGGTTTAGGATATCATCATTACCCGGATCAAGCTCATGTGCTCGCCGGAAATAGTCGATTGACTGCTCATAATTTCTTTCAATATAATTTATGGCTCCCAGATAATAGACCGCTTGAACGTTTTCCGGTTCAGCTCCTAATACTGCCAGAAATGACTCTGCCGCCTGTTCGTAATTTCGGGTGGAATATTGCTGCATGGCAATATCCATAATCATTTGCGTTGAACCCTGACAGGAATTATCCAGTTCACAAAACAGGTTTTCGTTCATAGCCGCTATCCGTTCATCAGTATTTTTTGCTACAGTAAAAACCGTATTAACGAAGTCATTTGTTTTAGTAGACAGGATATTGATTGATAAACGATAATTATCATTCCCTGTAGAAGTTACGTCTCCCCAGATAAGGATTTCTGCCCCAATTTGCCTGGCTATTTCCAGCTTTTCCTCTTTCTTTAAATAGAGGAATTCTTTGGGACTAGCCTTTTCTATTAATTTCATCGTTTTCTTGATATTCATTAATTCATACTTCTCATTTTTTTTAAACAGGTCCTCGAAATCGCTCTTGAGCAAGCGGTTTACTATGTAGTCACTATCCCGGTCTTTTTTCTCTATACTGCCCAGGGCAACTTTGATTGGCTCAGCTGCCAGTGTTACCATCATTATCAGGCAGGCTAATAATATAATAATCTTCTTCACTTTACCTCCATAAC
>JAIPGP010000108.1 GCA_021735645.1 Candidatus Cloacimonadota bacterium | reverse complement strand
GATTCAAAGAGCTTTGATTATTCCATTACTGGAGATAACCATCTTTTTCACTTCCGGCTGAACAGAAAATTAACCGGACTGGACTTTCACCAGTTAGAGGCACACCACTTCGTGACGCACCGGAACACACTGACCACACTGAAAAATGTAATGTGAATACTTCAAGTTGATAAGTGGATGTGTAGTGCTGGGGTATTTCGCCAGTGGTACAGGTTGACCTGGCTGGGATAAATTGATTGACTGTTATTTGTTTTATTTTTGTTTGGGTGTTATTAAGAACAGTTGAAGTAAGAGGGTTTATGAAAAGAAATATTATGATTATTATTATTTTATTAGTTTGGGCATTTGCTTTGTCTGGCAGTAAGTTTGAGATAGTACAGGAGCCGGTGGAGATCACTATGCATGCTGGGTTTGTGAATCTGCCTGAAAAGGACAGGTATGATATAAATGGCGACCTTTGCGGGATGTTGATCGTGCGGACCGGGATTGAGGAGATGAATATCGATAGCCCGATGCGTCACCGTCAGATCAATAAAGCTGGAGAATACTGGGTAGTGCTTTCGCCGGGTACTTCGTATGTGGATTTGAAGAAAGTGGATTATGTGACCATGATGGTGGATTTCCGGCAGTCTATAAATAGAATAGAATCCGGTAAGGTCTATGAGATGCTGGTTGATGGTGATGGAGGTGGAGAGAATCTGTCTGTAGTTATTATTGCTGAGCCGGAGGGTGCCGGGAAATGGTTAGATGGAGAACTGCTGGGCACTGCTGAGACCTATACCATGAAAAAGGGTGAGCATAAGCTGGAAGTGAAAAAGAGCGGGTACAGGAGCTATACTAAGACAATTACAGTAGAAGAGGGATCAGTGTTATTTAAGGATATAGTTCTGGAGAAGCTGCGACCAGTGATCATTACTGTAACTACTGAGCCCAAAGGGGCGGAGCTTTATCTGGATGGAGTGAAGGAAGAAGGGGTCACTAATATCCAGCCGTTCCGCTTTCCCGGTGAATATGAATTACGGCTGGTGCTGGATAAATATGAAACCATAGAAGAGACAATCACGGTTTCTGAGAATGGGGATAATACATTTAACTATCAACTTGTGAAGCTCACATCAATATTGAGTATCAGCGTGACGCCTGAGGATGCAGATATCTATTTGAATAATCAGAAACTGGCTGGGACAAGTCGGGAAGTATCTGCTGGTCAGTATTTGATAGAAGTATCCAAAGCAGGCTGGAATTCTGATAGTAAGACAGTTATTGTGGAAAAGGGAGTAGATAAAAAGGTGGAATTTGCCTTACAGCGGAAGACTGGCAGCTTGCAGGTGACAGTAAACCCTATGGAGGCAAAGTCAATATTAAAGAGAACTGGAGAACGAGATATATCCTGGACAGGCTCGAATTTTCTGGATGATCTTCCGGTGGGAGAATATGAACTGACAACGAGTCTGAATGGATATGATACGCTGACTAATAAGGTGAAAGTGAAAGAAAAAGAGGTGGTTTCGATAAAGGTTTTATTGGAAGAAGGAACTAAACCGGAAATTGTTGGTTACGGTAATGGGGATATGGTCTTTGTGGCAGGTGGGACATTTCAGATGGGCTCAAGTGATGGAGAGGATGATGAGAAGCCGGTGCATAGCGTGACAGTGAGTGATTTTTATATTGGGAAGTATGAGGTTACGGTAGCAGAATTTAAAGAATTTATAGATGCTACCAGCTACAAAACTGATGCAGAGAAGAATGGTTATAGTTGGATTTATGATGGTGGTTGGAAAAAGAAAAACGGAGTAACCTGGGAAGATGATGTAAATGGCAAGGAGAGAAGTAGAAGCGATTATTCGCATCCCGTAATTCATGTTAGTTGGAATGATGCAACCTCGTATTGTGAATGGGCAGGGGGCAGGCTGCCTACTGAAGCAGAATGGGAATATGCAGCCAGAGGAGGTAATAAAAGCAAAGGTTATAAATATTCAGGAAGTAATGATATTGGCAGTGTAGCCTGGTACAGCAAAAACTCTGACAATAAAACACATTCCGCAGGTGGTAAGCAGGCTAATGAACTGGGAATTTATGACATGAGTGGTAACGTTTGGGAATGGTGCTGGGACTGGAAGGGAGATTATAGCAGTAGTGCCCAGACTAATCCTAAGGGTTCAACCTCGGGCTCTCGCCGTGTGGGTCGGGGTGGTAGCTGGGACAGCGGTGCCAGTGGCTGTCGCGTAGCTGATCGCGCTTACTTCAGCCCTGGCAGCGGCCACGCCCTTGGCTTCCGCATTGCCTGCAGTTCAAAATAGAAATTTATCTTCTTTGAGCTAAAAATAGAAATTTTTCAATGTAATGAAGAAAAGGGCGGAGCGGTAGCGGAGAGCGGAGCGTACCTTTACGTAATGGAATGGATAAATTTCGACCAGGATTTATAGGAGATTGTCTGAATCAGGATTTGCTGGATTACAGATATTTTCAGGATTAAGAAGGAAAATAAGAGAGGATTGAATAATTGGAAATGGAAACTTAAAAACGACTATTCTTAAAATCAATATTAGTTATTCCACTTGCTTAGTCCAACCAGTGGTGTAATTCCAACTTACTAACTAACTAATATTTCCTACTTGAGCTAATTTAATATATAACAAAAAATTACACTTATCAAATAAAATGTGACCATAAAGTGACCGCCTATTTATTTAATTCATATAATTTTAACTTGTGTCGGTCACTTTTTTCGACTTTTTTTTAAATACATAAGCATTGCGTCATAAATATGTGCCACATTTTAACGCCGTAATTTTGATTTATATACGACGTGAAGAGCTTCAATATCCGTTGATATTGAAGCGATGAACAACGCAGATAGAATTTAAAAGAACAAGTTAAAAGTCACAGATATTTATGAGGTAATGCTTACCCCTTATTTTAATTTTAATGGATATTACTTCGCATATCTGAACTCCTTGGCTGTTATAGATCGCAAAATGTTACTAAAATGTTACCTCATAACTGCCTGCTATTATGTTATTTACAGCATAAAGTAATATTTTTGCCGTTTTTTGAATATACATACCCCTATATTTAACTTTTAAAAAAAATACAGATTTTCAAGTTCCTAATTTCAACTTCATAACTATTATCGAGTTACGATTAACTACCCCTCCCATCTCCCGTTTCCCGTCTCACGATTCATAAATGTAAGGAAATGTAAGGAAAATGTAAGGTCATAACTATAAACTATTATGTTAGTTACAGCATATTATTACATTTTTGCTTCTTTTGGGAATATATATACCCTATATTTAACTTTTAAAAAAAAACTGATTTCTACAAAAATAAAGATTTTCATTCAAATAACCATATTTAACTATATTAAACTACATTTAACAATATATTACATTTTCTTCAGCAATCGCTGTCACCAGTCATTGAAAAGTGTGCCACTATAAACCGGAGGCATATAATGAGCAAAGGATTCTATCCAGATAAGATCATTGAAGTAGATAAAAATGGAAAAAATGTAATGTAAGATTTTCCACCACGGAGTCACAGAGAATAGAGAACGAAGAGAACGCAGAGGAATGTAATGTAAGAGGAGTAGGAATAATAATTGAAAATTGAAAATGAAAAATTGAAAATTAAATGTAATACAAGACTATGAACCACAGACCACACTGACCACACGGAAAAATGTAATGTGAATACTTCAAATTGATATGTGGATGTGTTGTCGCTGGTATATTTCGCAAGTGGTACGCTAACGCGGGAAGAAGCATTTCTCTAGTTCTGAGGTTATGGTCGTAAACTGCGTCCCCACCTGCGAGTACACTGGCGGTGCACATCTACTTGCCTGTATTTCTTTATAAAAAATCTTACATTACATTATCGGTGTAAATCTGCTTAATCCGTCCAATCCGCGTTCTGCTTTTGTTTTTTAGGGGAAAATGTAATGTTAATACTTCAAATTGATAAGTGGATGTGTTGTCGCTGGTATATTTCGCAAGTGGTACGCAGAGGCGGGGAGAAGCTTTTCTCTAGTTCTGAGGTTATGGTCGTAAACTGCGTCCCCACCTGCGAGTACACTGGCGGTGCACATCTACTTGCCTGTATTTCTTTATAAAAAAATCTTACATTACATTATCGGTGTAAATCTGCTTAATCTGTCCAATCCGCGTTCTGCTTTTGTTTTTTAGGGGAAAAATGTAATGTTAATACTTCAAATTTATAAGTGGATGTGTTGTCGCTGGTATATTTCGCAAGTGGTACGTTGACGCGGGGAGAAGCTTTTCTCTAGTTCTGAGGTTATGGTCGTAAACTGCGTCCCCACCTGCGAGTACACTGGCGGTGCACATTTACTTGCCTGTATTTCTTTATAAAAAATCTTACATTACATTATCGGTGTAAATCTGCTTAATCCGTCCAATCCGCGTTCTGCTTTTGTTTTTTAGCGGAAAAATGTAACGTGAATACTTCAAATTTATAAGTGGATGTGTTGTCGCTGGGGTATTTTTTGCATGTGGGACGCAGAGGCGGGAAGAAGCTTTTCTCTAGTTCTGAGGTTATGGTCGTAAACTGCGTCCCCACCTGCGAGTACACTGGTGGTGCACATTTACTTGCCTGTGTTTCTTTATAAAAAAATCTTACATTACATTATCGGTGTAAATCTGCTTAATCTGTCCAATCCGCGTTCTGCTTTTGTTTTTTAGCGGAAAAATGTTGTGAATACTTCAAATTGATATGTGGATGTGTTGTCGCTGGTATATTTCGCCAGTGGTACGTTGACGCGGGAAGAAGCCTTTCTCTAGTTCTGAGGTTATGGTCGTAAACTGCGTCCCCACCTGCGAGTACACTGGTGGTGCACATTTACTTGCCTGTATTTCTTTATAAAAAAATCTTACATTACATTATCGGTGTAAATCTGCTTAATCCGTCCAATCCGCGTTCTGCTTTTATTTTTTAGCGGAAAAATGTAACGTGAATACTTCAAATTGATAAGTGGATGTGTATCGCTGGTATATTTCGCAAGTGGTACGCTAACGCGGGAAGAAGCTTTTCTCTAGTTCTGAGGTTATGGTCGTAAACTGCGCCCCCACCTGCGAGTACACTGGCGGTGCACATCTACTTGCCTGTGTTTCTTTATAAAAAAATCTTACATTACATTATCGGTGTAAATCTGCTTAATCCGTCCAATCCGCGTTCTGCTTTTGTTTTTTAGCGGATAAATTCTTCAAGTTCTACTGATGAGTTTGATTTGGTGTCGCGGTATTTGATGATGATGGGGCAATAAGCTGCGAAATCGGGGTGATCTGTCAGTTTTCTGGTGCCGGAGATAATAACTGCTCCAGAGGGGATAATCACTGGTTTACCGGTTTGTTTGGGGAGAAATTCACCTTTGACTGCATCATATACCGGAGTTCCGGCTGTAATGATCACACCGGCGGCAATGATGGCATTTTCCCGGATGATCACGCCTTCATAGATACCGCAGTTTCCGCCAATGAATACATTGTCTTCTATGATCACGGGATTAGCACCAATAGGTTCTATCACGCCACCCAGCTGAGTGGCAGCTGAGATGTGGACGTTTTTACCAACCTGGCAGCAGGTACCCACCAGGGCATGAGAATCGATCAGAGAACCATCATCGATGAAAGCTCCCACATTAACATACATGGGCGGCATCATGATCACGGATTTGCCGATATGGGCACCACGCCGCACACTGGAGCCCCCGGGAACGATGCGGATATTATCTGCAGTAGTGAAACTACGTTCAGGAAAGGTGCTTTTGTCCAGGAAGGATTTGGTATCTGAGATTTTATATTCAATGATAGTGCCTAGTTTGAAGCCGAGGAGAATGCCTTTTTTCACCCAGGTATTAGTAATCCATCCCGCCTCAGTTTTCCGGGCAGAGCGGATAGAGCCGTCTTCCAGTCCGGTCAGGAAATCTGGGAAGATTTTCTGAAATTCTGTCATGTTTCCAGTGATATAAGCAGATTCAATGATATTTTTCATAATATATCCTAATTATTCTTTTTCAAATGACTTTTCAGGAATTGCCCGGTAACAGATGCTGCATTTTCGCTGATTTCTGCAGGTGAACCCTGGGCAATAATGTAGCCACCGGCATCTCCACCTTCGGGACCGAGGTCAATAATATAATCGGCGCATTTGATCACGTCAAGGTTATGTTCGATCACTAGAATGGTATTTCCCATGGAAACGAGGCGGTGCAGGACTTTCAGGAGCTTATTGATATCATCAAAGTGGAGTCCGGTAGTAGGTTCATCCAGGATGTAGAGCGTGCTGCCGGTGCTGGTTTTACTCAATTCTCTGGCGAGTTTTATCCTTTGGGCTTCACCGCCGGAAAGAGTGGTGGAAGCCTGTCCCAGCTTGATATAATCCAGTCCTACGTCCATAAGTGTTTTCAATTTGCGGGAGATAGTGGGTATTTTATCAAAAACTTCCAGAGCCTGCTGCACATCAAGATCGAGGATTTCAGAGATATTATAGCCTTTATAGCGCACAGCCAGTGTTTCTTTGTTATAGCGTTTTCCACCGCACACTTCGCAGGTGACAAATATATCAGGCAGGAAGTGCATTTCAATCTGCTTCACCCCGGCGCCCTGGCAGGCTTCGCAGCGACCGCCTTTCACATTAAAGGAAAAGCGTCCCAGTTTGTAGCCTCTTATCTGGGAAGCAGGAAGTCCGGCAAAGAGTTTACGGATAGGGTCAAATAAATTGATATAGGTGGCGGGATTAGAGCGTGGCGTTCTGCCAATGGGCTGCTGATCAATATTTATCACCTTGTCAAAGTGGTCAATACCGAGGATTTCTTCATACTTGCCGGTGGTTCTGGTGGAACGGTGCAGGCTGTTAGCAACAGCGGGATAGATGATCTGATTTAGCAGAGAGCTTTTCCCGGAGCCGGAAACACCGGTGATACAGGTTAATAATCCCACCGGGATATCAACTGTGATATTTTTAAGATTATTCTGAGTAGCACCTATTACGGTGAGTTTTCTCTGGTCAGGCTGTAGATAACAGGCAGGCAACGGAATTTCCAGTCGGCGTGAGAGATATTTGCCAGTCAGGGAAGTGGGCGAGGTTTGGATTTGTTTCACAGTACCCTGGAAAATTACTTCTCCGCCTAATACTCCGGCATGCGGGCCAAAATCCACGATTTGATCGGCACTTAAGATAATATCTTCATCATGCTCCACTACGATCACAGTATTGCCGATATCGCGCAGGTGCAGCAGCATTTTAAGCAGTTTATGATTATCACGCTGGTGTAAACCAATACTGGGTTCGTCCAGGATATACATCACTCCTACGAGGCTGCTGCCAATTTGAGAGGCAAGCCGGATGCGCTGCGATTCGCCGCCGGACAATGTAGGCGCAGAGCGTTTGAGAGTGAGATAGTGCAGACCGACATTTTCCAGGAAGCTGAGCCGGTTTTTAATTTCTTTAAGCACTTCAGAAGCGATGATCTTGCGGTTGCCTTCCAGCTTGATATTTTCAAAGAAGTTGCGGCATTCGGAGATGGACATGCCGGTGACCTGATCGATATTAAGTCCGTTGATCAGAACAGCCAGGCTTTCAGGTCGCAGTTTTTTGCCCTTACATATATCGCAGGGTTTATCGGAAATATATTGCATATAATAACGTCTGGCGGCTTCAGAAGCAGTTTCGGAAAAGCGGCGTTTCAAGGTGGGGATCACGCCTTCAAAGGTGATATTGAGTTCGCCTTTACTGCCGCTGGCAGTTTCCCATTTAACTAAAAATTTCTTTTTTTTGCCACCGTATAAGAGGATATTTTTAATCTTTTCAGGATAATCCTGCCAGGGAGTAGTCAAACTGAAATCAAAGTCTTCTGCTACGGCTTTCAGGATTCGCAGAGTCCAGCTGGAGCGTTTTTTATTCAGCACACCCCAATGGATGCAGGCACCCTGCATAATGGAGAGGTGCGGATGCGGCACGATTTTATCGGGATCAAATTCTACGCGGTTTCCTAAGCCGTTACAGGCGGGGCACATGCCAAGCGGGCTATTGAACGAGAAGTGTTGAGGCGAAAGCTCCGGGTAGCCAATGCCGCATCGGGCACAGGAATTTGATTCAGTGAGCAGCACTTCCTCATTTATGTCCACATAATCCACTTTCACAGCCCCGTCAGTGAGTTTGAGAGCTGTTTCCACGGAGTCAGTTAATCGTGATTTTATGCCCTCCTCGATGACTAATCTATCCACCACAACATCAATGGAGTGTTTGCTTTTTTTGTCCAGCCTGATATCTTCGGAAAGTTTATGGATGATACCATTAATTTTTATGCGGACAAAGCCATTATTTCTGGCTTCCTCAATTTCATCTTTATGTTCGCCTTTGCGGTTATTAACAACAGGAGCCAGAATCTGGAGTTTTGTTCCGGGCGGATTTTCCAGAATGGATTGAATGATCTGGTCAACGGTTTGAGAGCCTACCAGATCACCGCAGTTATAGCAGTGCTGTTCGCCGATACGGGCATAAAGCACCCGCAGATAATCATAGATTTCCGTAACGGTTCCCACCGTGGAGCGGGGATTTTTACTGGCAGCTTTCTGCTCAATAGAAATAGCTGGTGAAAGTCCTTCTATATAGTCCAGTTTGGGTTTTTCCATTTGACCCAGGAATTGCCGGGCATAAGAAGAGAGAGATTCCACATAGCGTCTTTGACCTTCGGCATAGAGTGTATCGAAAGCGAGAGACGATTTTCCGGAGCCGCTAACGCCGGAAAAGACAATAAATTTATTCCGGGGCAGCACGATGTCTATATGCTTCAGGTTATGCTCATGAGCACCCTTGATAATGATATTTTTTTTCATGTAAATTTCCTTCTGCCAGAAGAATCCGGCAGATAAAAAAGAATTATTGCAATATACTCTTTTACCTGTTTTTCATAGTCTCCAGGTTATCGATCAATTTATTGATTTCCTCAATATCGTGACCTTCAGGGGCATAGGAGGCTAATTTTGTCAGCAGGTCAATTGATTGCTGGTAGGTGTGGTAATCAAGGGCAATGGAATACAAAACAGAGGGAATATCCTTGTTATAACGGTTATAATAGATCATATTCTCAAAGCGGGAATAAGCTTCATCAATATATTTCTGTTTTTCTTCCTCTGGAATCTGGTCAATTGAGTCCAGAATACTGAGCCCTGATTCCGAATAGAGCGAAGCAAGAGTGCGATAGAATCGCTGCTTATCCTGAATAAATTTGAGAGATTCCTGCATATAGTAGATAGCACTGTCAAGGTCCTTTTCCATGCGGAAATAAGTGGAAGCCCGCATAAATGCAGCTCCATAATTATTCAGTAGTCTCAGCATATTATCATCTTTATATACCGTATCATCAAAAATACTGGCATAGCTGTAAACGCTGTCTATATTGGCAGTGAGCCTTGAAATATCAAATTGATCTCCACCACGAGTGGGCACCAGTCTATCAACCATACCTTCGTTCCGCAGATTGTTACCGAAGCCGGTAGTTTCCGAGACCGTTACAGCAAAGTAGATAGGTCTTTTACCGTAATTATCCTTGATGATCTGAATAACTGCCAGGTCTTTCACATAGAGCACTTCGCCGGATTTAATGACGATATCAAAGCCGGGAACATTTTCCGTGCCTTTGATCTTTACTCTGGTATCCTGCGGAAGCCGCCGGGGATATAGAGCAGAAGCCTGGTCGATCTGACAATTATCTATATGCCATTCCGGCATATTAAATTCAATTCCTTCTTTATCCCGCAATTGTTTGATATACCAGGGAGTATTCAGCAGACTGAGATTCGCAACACTTACATCTCTTCTAATTCCGGCAAGAGTGGAATCTTTGAATTGCATGGCAGATTCTATAATTTCTCTGGTATGAGGGGTGGGGTCAATATCTGTGGCTTCCCAGATAAATTCGTGAGCATAGGGATCACTCACTGCCTGGGCATACCAGACAGGGAAGGTGTCATTATCGCCATTAGTGAAAATAATGGCATTTTCTTCCAGACTGTTCAGGATATTTTGACCGTAACCCAGAGCTACCAGTTCCTTATGCCTGTCATGTATCCAGTATTGGGAAGTATAATTGAGTACAGGCAGCAGCAGAGCGATCATGAGTAAAACATAACCCAGTACTTTTGATATTTTCCAGCCATCTTTAATGAAGCCAAGACAACCGATTGCCATCCAGATCGCCCAGAGATTATAGGCAGTAACAAAGAAATAATCACGGTCACGCACTTCCTGCACTTTCTGGTTCATCACAAATACCATAGCCAGAGAAGCCATCAGGAAGAAAGCCAGCAGATAAGCAAATGAGTGCTTGTTCTTTTTGTAGTGATATACCATACCGTTTAAGCCCAGTACGAAGACAATAGCATGAACAACTGCCTCAGTAACTTTTATAGGTATATTGAAGAGAGCAGAGATAGAATCCGCATGGAAGAACTGCCAGCCGAAATATCTGAGAAAACTGTGGTTTATCTGGTGCCAGACACCGGCATTACGGGTAAAAAATGAGGTGGTGCCATATTGAGTGCGCAAGACATAGTTTTTGAATAACTCCCAGTTATGCGGGTAGCCTTCATTAATGAAAGGTCTGTGAGCACTGCGAACCAGAAGAAAAATATGAGTACTGAAAGCAACTATCGTGAGAAAAACAGCGATCAGCCAGGTTCTGCCTTTCACCTGATCACGGAAGTAATAATACAATATTCCGATAATGCCCAGAGCAAAAGCTATTTTAGATAGATCCGGCACTGAGATGGCTTGGCCGATCTGGTTAAAAGTTACATATAATATGATCAAACCAGCCAGGTATATACCCAGCCAGGACCAGAATTTTTCTTTGTTCTTATATGCCTGACAGATATTGGGGTAAATAACAATGAAAAGCACAGCGGGAGCGAGTTGCAGCACGGTTTGATGTACTCCGAAACCCAGGAAAAAGAGATATATGATCAGCACCAGATAATTCTGATGCGAAAACTCCTTTGATTCCTCTACATACACTAAGGTGAGATAGATGATCAGGTTCAGGAAAAATGCCAGACCGCCATAAACTTCGGCTTCGATGGCATTACTCCAGAAAGTGAAGGAGAAAGCTATGTACATGGCAGCGATAAAACCAGTGAGATAAGCAAAGTGAGTTTCTTCTTTTTTGATCCACATTGTAATGAATTTTACTGTGATCAGATAGGTGAACATCACGGCAAGCGCACTGAAAAAGGCACTCATGAAATTCACGATCATTGTATGAGAAAAATGATTGCCAGCCAGTGCTGTAAAAAATCTGCCTAATAAGATATAAAATGGATTTCCAGGGGGATGGGGAACACCTAAAATGCTGCTGCAGGTAATATATTCACCACAATCCCAGAAAGAAAGACTCCGAGCCAGCGTAAGCACATACACAGCGAGGGCAATTGTGAATACAGCAACTGCTATAAATTTATTTAATTGTTTATTAACAACATCCTGTGGTTTATAATTCATACTTCACTCCCTGATAAATTTTTATTATAAATTTTGTTTTCAGCTAATTTCGTCAAGCTAAATAAACCTTTTGGCATCGAATATGTGCACTCTTACCTGAGCCAGTTTACCACTTCCGGTTGTTTTCCACGAATTAGAGATGAGACCTATAGAATTTATAGGACCTATAGGACCTATAGGACTTATAGGACTTATAGGACTTATAGGACTTATAGGACTTATAGGACTTATAGGACTTATAGGACCTATAGGACTTATAAGAGAGATACAGGATTATATTGAATGTGAAGTGGTTTTTGGATTGAGGGTGAGAATCACTTTTAGTTTAGCAATATTGCCATTCAAGCAAAAAGGGGGAAAAAGAGAAGAGAAGAGAAGAATAGAACGCGGATTGGACGGATTTACGCTGATAATGTTTTTTATGGACATGATGGAGGAGTGTGTTCTCGGTCGTTAAAACTATGGAGGATCTTTAAGAGGATCTTCGAATATACTGGTGAAATAATAGTAGTGTCTTGTCAAGGCACAATTGACGGATATAATCTCTTCAACTTGATTCTGGAGTCCGCTGTTGTGAAATGCCAATTTATATAACACTTTTTATCATTCCTTGATTTTACCCAAGCTATTACTTCACTACTAATAG